>CAZNGK010000021.1:5405-16129 GCA_964572575.1 uncultured Thermoplasmatales archaeon
CCAGCAATTTCTCATCCTCTTTCCTTCCTTTATAAACAGGACCAACTGTATGAATGACATATTTTGCAAGATTATAACCTCCTGTAATCTTTGCTTCTCCTGTTTTACATCCTCCGAGCTTCTTGCATTCCTTCCACAGTTCTGCACCTGCTGCCCTGTGGATTGCGCCAGAAACGCCTCCTCCTGGAGAAAGGCGAGGATTTGCAGCGTTTACTATTGCCTCCACCTTCTGCTTTGTTATATCTCCTTTTACAATCTCAAAGATTGCTTTTCCGATTTTTACCTTCATGATATGAAAATGTTAGTAAAATAAAATTTTTTCAGCGTATTTGGCTACTTTTTCCTTATGCTCTTCTGGACAGCAGACCATTATTGCCCAATCTGTTATCCCTCTCATTTGCAAAGCGTTGGCTAAAGGTGTAAAATCGCTAAGAGGTTTAGCTTTTCCATTATCTATTATTTTTATATCAATCTTCCTTATCCTTGGCTCAGATAGCAGAATATCTTTTCCTGGAACATCAACAATGACATATCCTTCCTGCACACCTGTTTTTTCTGCAATTTCCTTCTCCATTTCTTTGCCCTCAAAATCTGCCAGCTTTTCCTTCTCCTTCACACTCAACTCATCCAATCTTTTTGCAAATGCTTTCTTGAATAATTTCCTGTATTTGAGTCTGCATACAATATCCTGCTGATATTCTCCAAAGTTTTTCAATTTTTCAAGAAGTTCGCAGTCTGTAAGCTGAGAAAAATCAAAGGGAGGGGAGCTTTCAACAGCTTTAATTAGCATTAATTCGGCAATTCTCACTGTCTTATGCAGATAAACAGAGGAATACATGAGTGCGCGTGCTACAAGCATGCTCTCCAGTGCACTTATTCCCTTTTTTTCAAAAACTATTTCATCGTCATAAATTTTCATTGTCTGGATGAGCCTATCGCTATCTATTATACCATATGCAACACCAGTATAGTATGCATCTCTCACCAGATAATCTATCTGATCTGCATCAAGTGCTCCATGTATTATTTCTGAAAGATATCCCTTCTTCCCAGCAAGTATTTTTATTACTTCATTTACTTCTATTCCATACTCATTTAGAATTTCTGCAATTGTTTTCTCATATTCATAATCTTTTAGCAATTTTTTTCCAGAAATTATTTCTCTTGAAATTTCAACATGGTCCTTGCCTTCTCTTTCATGCATTAGATATTCCAAAGTATGAGAAAAAGGTCCATGTCCTATGTCATGAAGTAAAGCAGAAACTTCAATGGCTTTATTCTCTATGCCAAGAGCTTCGCACATTTTTCTTGCAATGTAACAGGTGCCCAAAGAATGCTCAAGCCTGCTATGATTTGCTCCTGGATATACTAAATAAGTGAAGCCAAGCTGACGTATATTGTGAAGCCTCTGTAGCTCCGGAGTTTCAATTAGTTCAAGAAAAACTCCATCAAATTTTATGTTTCCATATATGGAATCTCTTATAAATTTTACATTCTCCATATTCCTTTCTTATACCTCCTCATGAATATAAGAATTGCGGAAGCAATCACAATTATACTTAGCTCAAAGCCAGGTACTCTTTCCTTTTCCCTAACTGTTATCACCAAATCATACAAATCTTTTGCACCATCATCATCCTCAACAGTTAAAATAACTCTATAATCCCTCTTCTTGCTATATTTATGCGTTACCTCCATTCCATAAGCATCTATTACTCCATCACCATCAAAGTCCCAAGAATATTTCATTATATCACCATCTGGATCATAGCTTGAGCTTGCATTAAATGTAATCATCTCATCTTCTCTAGGTTTGGATGGCTTATATGTAAACATTGCCTCTGGCTTGACATTTTTAACTTCCACCTGCTTGCTTATCTCAGTTTTTGCACCATCATCATCTTTAACAGTTAGTGTTACAGTATAAATTCCATCAACCTTATACTTATATGTGACGCTCTCTCCATAGCTTACATTTCCATTTCCGAAGTCCCACGTATAGTTCACGATGGAACCATCTTCATCATAACTCAAACTTGCATTAAAAACTATTTTTTGTAAATCTGTTGGCTCTGATGGCTGCCAGCTGAAGTTTGCAACAGGTGGAACATTTCTTATGAGAATTGCTTTTGAAGTCGTTCTCTTGGCACCATCATTATCAGTTAGGGTAAGAGATACAGAATAGACTCCATTGTTCCTATACTGATGCTTTGGATTCTTTTCATAGCTTACATTTCCGTCGCCAAAGTCCCATGTCCAATTGATGATGGAACCATCTAGGTCTATTGAGCTATCAGTAAATTCAACAATTTCCAGATCAGTTGGTTCTTCCGGCGTATAACTAAAGCTTGGTGTTGGAGGGACATTTAAGATGGTTATCATTTTCGTTACGCTATCAGTTGCACCATCATCATCTGTTATAATTAGTGTCACGTTATATTTCCCATTATCCTGATAAATATGCATTGTATTTATTCCATACTCATCTATTATTCCGTCGCTTTCAAAATCCCAAGCATAACTTACAATATAACCATCTATATCATAGCTCAGGCTTGCATTGAAAATAACATCTTCAATGTCAGTTGGCTCCGATGGCTGCCAGCTGAAATCTGCAGCAGGAGGAGTATTTAAAACGACTATTTGCTTTTCAATGCTTCCTTTATTTCCATCGTTATCTATAACAGTGAGATTGACAGTGTATATGCCGTTATCTTCATAGAAATGAGTTGGATTCTGTTCATTGCTTGTTTTGCCATCACCAAAATCCCAGAGCCATGAAACAATGTAGCCATCTAAATCATAGGAAGATTGAGAAAAGAAAATTGTTTCATATGTAGATACCTCTTCTGGCGTATAGCTGAAGTTTGCAACAGGTGGGACATTTAAAACAACTACTTCTTTCGTTATCCATGTCACTGCTCCATCATCATCGATTATAGTAAGCTTCACAGTATAATTGCCATTCTCTGCATATCTGTGAGAAACATTTTGTCCATAACTTATATTTCCATCTCCAAAATCCCATGTGTAATTGACGATATAACCATCTATATCATAGCTCAGGCTTGCATTGAAAATAACATCTTCAATGTCAGTTGGCTCCGATGGCTGCCAGCTGAAATCTGCAGCAGGAGGAGTATTTAAAACGACTATTTGCTTTTCAATGCTTCCTTTATTTCCATCGTTATCTATAACAGTGAGATTGACAGTGTATATGCCGTTATCTTCATAGAAATGAGTTGGATTCTGTTCATTGCTTGTTTTGCCATCACCAAAATCCCAGAGCCATGAAACAATGTAGCCATCTAAATCAACAGAATTGTCAGTGAAGTTAACATTTTCATATGTAAATGGTGTGGAAGGAGTGAAGCTGAAATAAACAACTGGAAATCCTGCTCTTTTTATTAATGGATACCAGTCAATGCTGTTTGAATCTATCTTATATGGAGTGTCTCCGATTCCATCTTCATTCCCATCTGTGCCAGTATAATCATCCCAGTAATTGCCAGTATTTCCATTATTCCATGAATTTGCGCCATCATCATATGCGTGCATATCATTGTCAATAAAATCATTTAGATAAAAGAGGATATTTGAGGATGCTTCTACATAAGCACCATACAAATTTCTTTCAAATACATTGTGATGCATGATGGTATAGTAAGAATGAGAAATTTTAAGGGCATTTACAGAGTTATTCAAGAATTTATTTCCCTCCACATTGCTATAGTAAGAATATCCTATCATCATACCATTATTATTTCCAGATATACTGCAATTTTTAATCGATGCATGCTGGGAATATTCAATTAGTACCCCAACAAATGAATTATCAAATATATTGCTCTTTTCCACTGTTGTATTTATTGCATTTATGTATATGCCATAATAGTTATCAAAGCAGTTACAATCATTTATCTCCACATTATTTGCAAAAACTGCAATACCTGCATCATTCCAGCAATTTTTTACTCCAAAGCTGTATACTTTAACATTACTTCCATTAACAACAAAAGCACTTTTTCCATTCCCACTAACTATCGTTTCTTCCTTACCTGCACCACTAATTATCATTTCCTTATCTATCTCAACATTATCTGTATACACGCCTGGAAAGACAAAGCATCCACCATTCTCCATAACTCTGTTCACTGCACTGCTGATGGTTGAAAAATGATCAAGCATCCATCCCGGAAATGAGGAATTATACTCGTTATTCACCCATACAAAGAATGGAGGATCAGCAATGGGATTCATTAGCGGATGTGAATCTATTTCGCCACCTTCTATGAAATATGGCGTGTCTCCCATGCCATCTCTATTTTTATCAATGCCATTATAATCATCCCAGTAGTTACCAATTGCATACTCATATAAGGAGCCCCATTCATTATCACAGCTATCATATGCAGTATTGTCTACAAAATTGTTGTGATATATTTTATTATCATTTGAATTTTGAACAATGTAAATACCATAGTTGCCATTATTTTCTATTTGACAATCATACACCAGATTATCTGAAGAGCTATGACCCATTTCTATACCAAAATATGTATTGTTATGGATGAAACTATTGGATATTACTAGTTTAGAGGAATTGAAAAGATATATGCCCTTAACATTCTCATAAAATATGCTATCGTTAATTTTGCAGTATCTGGAGTTTACTGCATATAATCCAAAGATACTGTTCATTGCATTGCATTTGGATATATTAACGTTCTCAGCATTTTGGATTTTTATTCCATTATCTTCAGCATTTATATAAAATCCCTTTATGTTCACATTGTCTGCAGTTACAAATATGCCATCTCCATTTGAAAATATATATGCATTTTCTCCAATTAAATCAAGTGATTTTCCTATTTTGCATCCGCTGTAAAGCCCATAATAAACATAGCATTTTCCTCCGTCTTTAACTGCATTTATTGCCTCCTGTAAGCTATTGAAATGATCCATGTTCCATCCTGGAGTAGAGCTATTATAATCATCATCCACCCATGCAAAAAATGGCGGAGATTCTATTGGGTATAACAATGGCTTATAATCTGCGCTGGCTCCTATTACATACTCATTGTCTATTATTCCATTTTCATCTGTATCTGTGCCAACATAGCCTTCCCAGTAATTGCCAATGCTACTATTCCATTTATTCATTCCAGTATCATATGCATGTATTCCATTGCCAATGAAATTGTTGTGATGTATGGTATTATTATATGAATTTTCTGAAAATATTCCATAGCCAAAATTATCTGTGAAATAGCTGTTTACTATTTCATTTTCATCTGCTTGTTTGAGATATATTCCATAGCCAAAATTATCTGTGAAATAGCTGTTTACTATTTCATTTCCAGAAGAATTTTCTACTGTTATACCAACAATATTATTCGAGATATTACTGAAATAGATGCTTGAATTTGTTGTATTCAGCAGCCATATTCCACAAAACGAGTCATATATTGTGGCATTTTCAATGCTTATATTTTTTGATGATAAAATCGTTATGCTCTTATTTTCTATGTCATAAATCTCAAAATCCTTTATGGTACAGTTTGATGAATCATGTATCATCATTCCCCACTCAAGATTAAAAATTGTGCAGTTTACAACAGTAACATTATTTGATGCTATTTCTATTCCAAAAAGTTCATTATTGGTTATTTTACAATTTTTTATGGTGATGTTTTCATACTCTGTATAAATACCTGCCTCCAAACCCCCTCTTATGGTGAAGTTCTCCATTACAATACCATTTGCCAATAAGTTAACTGTATACAATCTAGAGTTTCCATCTATTATAACATTGTCTGTAGATTCTCCAATCAATGCAATTCTCTTATCCACAAAAATATTTTCATTATAGGTTCCTTCAAAAACAAATACTATGTCTCCATCTTCTGCATCATCTATAGCAGCCTGAATAGTATTCCATTTATGATTAGAAGGTTCATTTGTAAAATTGTCATCTACAAAAATAATTTTTCCATATGGGAGAGAAGAATTTGTAGCATTTATTGAAAACAGGAATATTGCCAGTAGTATAACTACTCCCATCCCCTTATATGTCATGGAAAGATAAACATACACTACACTTAAATCTTTTTATTTTTTTCTGGTTTATCGCTGACGTTAACTCAGGATATTTAAATTATTTTTCAAAAAAATCGTGAAGATAAACAATTCTGTTGTTAAATAATTCTGTTGTCATCTCAAAATCTGTTGTCATCTTAAGCTCACTTATAAATCATTTTTCCTAAAATTATTGAATTAATTCGATTAACGATTTTTTCTAATCTCTTTTAATATTTCCTCTGCTCTATGCATTCTTATTTGTCCCTCTTCAATCATTTTATGTGCAACAATATCTATTTCCTCTCCCTCTGCTCCAGCCATTACAGCTATGTTTTGAGCATGCAATTTCATATGACCTGCCTGTATGCCTTTCGTTGCTAGAGCTCTTAAAGCAGCAAAATTTTGAGCAAGTCCAACGGAGGCCATTATCTCTGCAAGTTCTTTAGCAGTTTTTATGCCCAATATCTTTAAAGAAATTTTCGCCATTGGATGAATCTTTGTTGCTCCTCCTACAATTCCAATAGCCAATGGAATTTTTATTTTTCCATAAAGATCTCCTTCCTCATTTTTCTTCCATGTGGTCAGTGGCTTATACCCATTCATTCCTGCATATGAATGTGCTCCAGCCTCTATAGCCCGCCAGTCATTGCCAGTAGCTATCGCAACTGCATCAATTCCATTCATTATTCCCTTGTTATGAGTGGCAGCTCTGAAGATGTCAAGATAGGCAAATTCATATGCTTTCACAATTTTATCCACAACTTCTTCTCCACCTATAGCATCCTTTTTATAAACAACCTCTGCCTCAGCAAGCCTGTATATAGCAAGATTTGAAATAATGCGAAGCAACGCTTTGCCACCTGTAATTTTCTCCAGCAGAGGAGCTACTGCTTCAGCCATTGTATTGACAGCATTTGCACCCATTGCATCTCTTACATCTACTAAAAGATGGACAACAAGCATGTCATTGCTAAGCCATCTAACTTCCAAGTCCTTTGCACCTCCTCCTAAATCAATTAAAACCTTATCCTGAGCATTTGCAAGCTCTAAAATGTCTTCCCTCGCCCTTTTTATCTTTTCCTCAGCATCTTTATCCGGATTCAAAATTTGCACCTGCCCAATCATGATTGGCTCGCTCGCCACTGCCTTAAAACCATCTGGGCGAGCCATTTTTGCAGCATTGGAAGCTGCAGCCACAACAGATGTTTCTTCAATTGCCATTGGCACAAGGACTTCTTTCCCATTAACTATAAAATTTGTTGCTATTCCTAAAGGTAGTTGCATACATCCAATAACATTTTCAATCATTCTGTCTGCAACACCTTTCTCCAAAGCATTAAAAGAAAGAAGCATGTCAGCTTCTTCATCACTTAGCCCCGCAAATTCTTTCACAATTTTTATTCTCTCTTCTATAGGCATTTTATAAAAACCTGGAATGCGTGATGATTTCATGAAGATATAATATAAACATTATTTATTTCTTTGTTTTAGCTGTTTCCAGACCTTACGATAAAATAGGTGAAGGAAGAAACAAATGAGTGATCAGATGTATATCAGTTGAATAAATAACGAAATGTTGTTGCTATACGTTTTTCAAGCATATTAAATTTAAGCATCAAAAACAAAATCTTTCATTTTCGATTAAACTATTTTAAGTTGATTTCTTTCCCTTTCAGAAATTGCAACCTAGAAATTACAAAACTTTATTTTCTCTGATGACTATACAATTATGATACCAGAGAGTCATCCTCGTTATAAAAGCCTGATGATTCGTAATTTAATTTCAGAAGGAGTTGAAAAGGGAATAGTCCATATTACAGGGCTAATAGCTCATGGGAGAGGAGAGGCATTTGACTATCTAATTGGAGAGACAACTCAGCCATTTGCAGAAAAAGCTTCTATGGTGGCAGCATCTTATCTAAAAAAAGCCAGAAATCCTGTTATATCTGTAAATGGCAACACCGCTGTTTTGGCTGGAAGGGAAATAGTTGAACTTGCTGAGGAAGTGAAAGCAAAAATAGAAGTGAATCTGTTTCACAGAAGTGAGGAGAGGATAAAGAAAATTATAGAATTACTGGAAAGTTATGGCGGAAAAAATATTCTTGGCTTAGAAGGAGATGCTCGTATTCCTGGCTTAGAGCATGACAGAGCTATATGCAGTTCTGAAGGCATATTTAGCGGAGATGTTATCCTTGTTCCTCTTGAGGACGGAGACAGATGCGAAGCACTGAAAAAGATGGGGAAGATTGTTTTAACTGTAGATTTAAATCCTCTGTCCAGAACTGCAAGGAAAGCCAACGTTACTATAATTGACAATGTTATCAGAGCCATTCCCAATATAAAAAAATATTATAATGAAATAGAAAAACCAGAAGAAGTGATAAGGAAATGGGATAACAAGAAAAATTTACAGATGGCAATGGATTTCATATGTAAAAGATTAAAGGAGATGTATACATGTAAAGAAGATGAATAACTATCCTTTCTCTCCTTTGTAAACAATTTTAAGCAAAATGGGAGTGAGAATGGAAGATATTATTACAAGAACGATGGTGGCTGCCAGAATTTGATGAGCTAAAGTTTCGCTAAATATTCCCATTGATATTTCTGCAGTGACAACAACTAAAGCAACTTCCATACGAGGCATCATGCCAACGCCTACAGCAAGGGCATCTCTTCCCTTAAATTTATTTACCTTTGCTCCCAAAGAACAGCCCACTACCTTACCAATTAAAGCCATTGGAACAAATAGAAGGACAAGTAAACCAATATCCTTTAGGGCATAAAAATCAAAAGATGCTCCAACCCATACAAAGAATAGAGGTATGAAAAATATCTCACCAATCTGCCTGCAGAACTCTGTTATTCTTCTCCTCTGAGGAAGCACGCTAAATATCAATCCAGCAAAGAATGAACCAGTAATGGCAGCAAGTCCCAAGCTTTTTGCAAATGCAGAAAATATTAGGGCAAAAGCAAGTGATAAAGTCAGCATGAGACGAGGGATACGAATCTTAACATCTTTTATCTTATTCACAAAAAGCAAGCCAATTACAAATAGCAGGAAGAAAGCCATAACTTTCAACAGCAATATCATAGGTTGTCCCTGTCCCAGAGTTATTGAAAGAACAATTATGCCAAGAACATCGTCCAAAACTGCAACAGTAAGAATTAGTTCTCCTACCTTAGTATGTAAAGCTTTCATTTCCATGAGTGTTTTTACTGTAATTCCAACGCTTGTTGCAACCATTATGTTTCCTATTGCAATACTTGTCTTTATATCATAACCCAAAATATATCCTGCAATACATCCAAATAAAAAGGCAATGGAAACGTCAAAGAGAGAGGTAATCATTCCATTTTTACCTACAGCCTTTATTTCTTCTACTCCTATTTCCAATCCAGAGATGAACAGGAGAATTATTATTCCAAGTTGTGCTATTCCTTCTGTTTCAGGAGAAATATAATTTATTTCAAAAAGCCTGCCTGCTATAAATGGTCCAATTATTATGCCTGCTAAAATTTCTCCAATCACCCCTGGCTGTTTTATTTTCTCCAATACATAGCCTATTATTTTTGCCAGTATTAATGCTGTACCTATTTCGATTAACATTATACCTTGCCCAGCAATATTTGAAGGATATAGTGAACTGTAATCTCTCCTATTAATTCGTCATTCTCCACTACAGGCAACCTCCTCAATCCAGCATTTACCATTCTGAGCAAAACCTCTCCAATTTTATCCTCTGGAGAGCATTTTATGAGATGCTTGTGCATAATATCACGTGCTTTCCTAGCTGTTCCATAATGAAGAGATATTGAATATTTTTTCCCAAATACATATTTTGGCAAGCGGTGAGGAGCAATAAGACGCAAAATATCGCTCTCTGTTATCACCCCACATAATTTTTTATTTCCTTTTTTTTCAACAACCCACACATGGTCTCTCGCTGTAAGAATAGATAAGACATCTTCTATATCCGCATCCTTTTCCACTATTGGCAAATTCCAAATTTGTTTTTCATCAAGAATGTCCTCTATCCTCCTTTCATGCAATTCCTTCAATTCCACAAATAGGATATAAGTGAGAAAAATAAACTTTTGCATAAATTTTATTTTGCTTCTGCTAAACTATACAGACTTCCAAGTATACCAAGACTTACAAATAGAATTGTAGCTGAATATATTCCTATGTCTGTCCATGCACCATATTTAATATTCCATAGCAGATAATATAGTATGCCGACTACCATTACTGCAATTGAGAATACAAGTTTTGCATTCCACTTTATTTCCTTCATTTTCATCACATATATTTGTAGTGGGAGCACTGGGATTTGAACCCAGGTCGGCGGGTCTCTTCTATGGGTCATCGCTCCAGTTACTCTTCACCTATCGGATGACCCTCTTCTAATCATCCCCATAACTGGAGCCCGCAATGATCCCTGGCTACACCATGCTCCCACGCTTGTAATATCTTTTCACATTTAAATCTTTTATGCCACTATCTTGAGAATTAACTGAGGTAAATCAATCTAAAATTAGCAATGTAAACTGCATAGTCATCATTCCTCCTCTTCTTCGTTTAAAACAAAAATTGATGCGGGCGCGGCGGGATTCGAACCCGCGACTTGCAGCTTAGGAGG
>CAZNGK010000022.1:0-11882 GCA_964572575.1 uncultured Thermoplasmatales archaeon
AGATTTGCAAAAATTATATATATGGAAGTAATTTATTGGCGAGGAGGGCCTGTAGCTCAGCTAGGTAGAGCACCTGGCTTTTAACCAGGTGGCCAGGGGTTCGAAAGCTTGGCCGAAAATCCCCTCAGGCCCGCCTAACCCAAAAAATTAAAATATGGGTGTGTAATAGAGAGGAAAGAAGATGAAGTTTGATATATTGAAGCACAAGCTTGTGCCGCATCACGAGATTTTGAAGGAGGAAGAAGTAGAGAAACTCCTTAAGGTATACAATATAAAGAAGGAGAATTTACCAAGGATGCTTACAACTGATCCTGTTGCAAAAGCAATTGGTGCAAAAGAAGGAGATGTTGTTAAAATTGTTAGGGAAAGCCCAACTGCAGGCACAAGCGTTGCTTATAGGCTTGTTGTTAGTAAGGGGATAGAATGAAGGAAATAATAGATGCATTTTTTAGGGAAAGAAGCATAGTTAATCATCACATTGCTTCCTACAACGATTTCTTAGACAGGAGACTCCAGAATATTGTAAGCACAACACGGATAGGAGAAGGAGAAGGACTTGAGAGAGGATATATTCATCCTGAAGTAGAAGGATATAAAGTTAAACTTGGAAAAATCAGAGTCGGCAAACCAATAGCAAGAGAAGCAAATGGAGAGGAGCATGTAATTACACCAATGGAAGCAAGACTTAGAGATCTGACATATGAAGCTCCAGTATTTCTTGAATTCATACCGGTAATTGATGGAAAGGAAAGAGATGACTTGGCTGACGAGGCAAGGATTGGCAATCTGCCGATAATGGTCAAGTCAAATAAATGCAACATTTCAAGAGAAATCATGGAGCAGGAAGAGGGAAGAAAGTTGAACGATGAAGAATATGAAAAGAAGCTCATTGAAATGCAGGAAGATCCTCTTGATCCAGGAGGATATTTCATAATAAATGGAACAGAACGCGTTTTAATAACCCTCGAAGATTTAGCTCCAAATAGAGTGCTGACTGAAAAAACAGATAGATATGGCTATGAAATAGAGAGTGCAAAAGTATTTTCTCAAAAAGAAGGATTCCGCTCTCTTATAGTTGTTGAAAAGAGGAAAGATGGTATACTAATGACAACTCTTCCAAATGTTGCAAGCCCGATTCCATTGATTATACTTCTAAAAGCATTAGGTCTTGACAATCAATCAATATTTGACAATATGGCTTCATATCCTGAAACTGAGGTCTTTGTTCTTGCAAACATTGAAGCATGTGAGGAAGAATATGAAGTCAGCGATGAGGAAGATGCAATAGACTTTATTGGAAAGAAGATTGCAGGAGGACAGGCAAAAGAATACAGGAAGGAAAGAGTAAGAGAGTTACTTGATAGAACTTTACTCCCTCATTTAGGAAATGAAAGGGAAGATAGAATAAGAAAGGGTATTTTCTTGGCAAGAATGGGGGAAGCTGTTCTTGAACTTGCCCTGGGTTATAGAGAGGAAGATGATAAAGACCATTATGCAAATAAGCGCCTTAAGCTTGCAGGCGACTTAATGGAAGATTTATTCAGAGTTGCCTTCGTTGCCCTATGCAAGGATTTGAAATATCAGATTGAGAGATTATATGCTAGAGGAAAAAGTTTGGAAGAGATAAAAATAAAGCCTTATGTGAGACAAGAAGTTTTCAATCAGCGCATTCATCATGCAATGGCAACAGGAAATTGGGTTGGAGGAAGAACAGGAGTGAGCCAGTTGCTTGATAGGACATCGAATTTGTCTACCATCAGCCACCTCAGGAGAGTAAACTCACCTTTAACCAGATCTCAACCTCATTTTGAGGCAAGAGATTTGCATTCCACCCATTGGGGAAGGTTGTGTCCAAATGAAACACCTGAAGGACCAAATTGTGGATTGGTTAAAAACTTGGCACTTACAGTAGAGATAACTGAAGGCTATCCAGAAGAAGAAGTTGAGAAACAATTAAAAAAGATGGGATTGAAGGAAGTGAAAAAAGGATTGAAAGGAGCAAGAGTATATCTAAATGGTGATTTAATCGGGATACATCCTGATGGCAAAAAACTTGCTAATGATATAAGGGAAAAGAGAAGAGCTGGAGAAATTGATAAGGAAATAAATGTGTGTTATTATGAGGAGAGCAACGATGTTGTTGTGAACTGTGATCCAGGGAGAGTAAGAAGACCACTGCTTATTGTAAAAAATGGCAAACTTCTTTATACAAAAGAATTGAGGGAAAAGGTAAAGAGAGGCGAAATTTCTTGGAGTGATTTAATAAATATGGGTGTAGTTGAATATATTGATACAGAGGAGGAAGAGAACGCATACATTGCTCTAAATGAAGAAAAATTAACAGAAGAGCACACTCATATGGAGATAGATCCGCTTTGCATACTTGGAATTGGTGCAAGCCTTGTTCCATATGCAGAACATAATTCCTCGCCCCGTATCACCATGGGAGCAGGAATGGGAAAGCAAGCATTAGGATTTGCAGCCTCAAATTATAGAAAAAGACCAGATACAAGAGGACACTTGCTTCATTATCCACAGGTGCCAATAGTGAAGACGCATTCTTCAGATTATATAAATTTTGCACGCCGCCCCGCGGGGCAGAATTTTATTGTTGCAGTATTGAGCTATCATGGCTATAACATGGAAGATGCACTTATTATGAATAAGGCTTCAATAGAAAGAGGGCTGGCAAGAAGCACTTTTTTCAGAACATATGCAGCAGAGGAGCAACGTTATCCTGGCGGACAAGAAGACCATTTTGAAATTCCAGATCCGGAGTGCAGAGGGGTGAGGAGTGAAGAAGCTTATGTTCATTTAGCTGAAGACGGAATAATAACACCAGAATGTGAGGTGAAAGGAGGAGACGTGTTGATAGGAAAAACGTCTCCACCTCGTTTCTTAGAAGAGCCTACTGATGTACTTGTTCCTCAAAAGAGAAGGGAGACATCTATAACTGTGAGGCATGGCGAAACTGGAGTTGTTGACACTGTAGTCCTATCTGAATCTCTAAATGGAGCGAGAATGGTGAAAATTAAGGTGAGAGATGAGCGTATACCAGAACTTGGAGATAAATTTGCTTCAAAACACGGGCAGAAAGGCGTGCTTGGCTTGATAGTTCCTCCTGAAGACCTGCCATTTACTGAAGAGGGTATTGTGCCTGATTTAATTATAAATCCTCATGCAATTCCAAGCAGAATGACAGTCGGTCATGTTTTGGAGATGATCGGAGGAAAAATTGGTTCACTGGAAGCAAGAAACGTTGATGGAACTCCATTTTCTGGTGAGCCAGAAAAAGAGCTTAGAGAAGCACTGGTGAAAAATGGGTTCAAACATAATGGAAAAGAAATACTTTATGATGGGGAGACAGGAAAGATGTATCTGGCAGACATATTTGTTGGCGTAATTTACTATCAAAAATTGCATCACATGGTGGCAGGAAAAATACATGCTCGCAGCCGTGGCCCTGTGCAGATTTTGACAAGGCAACCAACTGAAGGAAGGGCAAGAGATGGTGGACTTCGATTTGGAGAAATGGAAAGAGATTGCCTAATTGGACATGGGGCATCGATGACAATTAAAGAAAGACTTCTTGAGGAATCAGATGCGACAATACAATATGTGTGCGAGAACTGCGGACATATTGCCTTTAAGACAAGGAGAGGTTTCCTGAAATGTTTGTTGTGCGGTGATGATGCACGTATTTATCCTGTGGAAATGAGTTATGCATTCAAACTATTACTGGAGGAATTGCAATCATTAATTATTGATCCAAAACTTATGTTGAGGGGGTTGGTTTAAATGATTGAAGGGATGATTAGGAGGTTGATTTAAATGATTACTACATCGAAGAAGGTTATTGATGAAATTATGTTTGGACTTCTTTCTCCAGAGAAAATAAGAAAGATGTCAGCAACACGCATAATTACACCAGATACTTATGACGAGGATGGTTTTCCAATAGAAATGGGGCTGATGGATACAAGACTTGGAGTAATTGAGCCAGGATTAAGATGCAAGACATGCGGACAGAATGTGCGAGATTGCCCTGGCCACTTTGGTCATATTGAACTTGCAATGCCAATAATTCATGTTGGATTTGCAAAAACTATATTCAACATAATGAAAGCAACATGCAGAGGATGTGGAAGACTTCTTTTAAATGACAAGCAGGTGGAGAAATTACGAAAGGATTATGAAAAAATTGTTGAAATGGGAGAGAGCACTGCATACTTTGCAAAAGAAGTTGCAAAAATTGCTGGCAAGACAGATAGATGCCCACATTGTGGAAGAGAAAATCTTCCTGTTGAGCTGGATAAGCCTACAACATTCAGGGAAGCAGGCCATAAAATGACACCTGCAGAAGTGCGGGAGTGGATGGAGAAAGTTAGCGAGGCATTAGGAGATGACCTTCGCCTCCTTGATATAAATCCTGAAGTAGCCCGTCCTGAATGGATGATTTTAACAGTTCTGCCTGTTCCTCCTGTGACAACACGTCCTTCCATCACTCTTGAAACTGGAGAAAGGAGCGAGGATGATTTAACTCATAAGCTTGTTGATATTATCAGAATAAACCAACGATTGCAGGAAAATAGAGATGCTGGAGCACCCCAGCTTATCGTCGAAGACCTATGGGAGCTTTTACAGTATCATGTTACTACATATTTCGATAACCAGACTGCTGGCATTCCTCCTGCCCGTCATAGGAGTGGGAGGGCATTGAAAACGCTTGCTCAGAGGCTTAAAGGCAAGGAAGGAAGATTCAGAAGCAATTTATCTGGAAAAAGAGTGAATTTCTCATCTCGTACAGTTATTTCTCCTGACCCAAATATAAGTATAAATGAGGTTGGTATTCCAATAAGAGTAGCAAGAGAACTTACTGTCCCAATAAGAGTAACTCCATACAATATAGAGAAAATGAAGGAGCTTGTAAGAAGAGGACCATCGCCAACGCCTCCACCAGGTGTTGCCTATATTCCAGGTGTCAACTATATTATAAGACCAGATGGAAGAAGGATAAAGGTTACTGAAGAAAATGCAGAAAATGTGGCAGAGCGCCTTGAGCCAGGTGCAATAGTGGAAAGACAGCTTGACGACGGAGACATTGTTCTTTTCAACAGACAGCCTTCTCTGCATAGAATGTCAATGATGGCTCATAAAGCGAAGATTCTCCCATATAAAACATTTCGTTTAAATCTGGCTGTATGTCCGCCATACAATGCAGACTTTGATGGAGATGAAATGAATCTGCATGTCCTGCAGAGCGAGGAATCGAGGGCTGAAGCAGAGGTATTGATGAAAGTGCAGGAGCATATCTTAAGCCCACGTTTTGGAGGCGCAATTATTGGAGCAATTCATGACCATGTAACAGGATGTTTCCTTTTAACCTATAAAAACAGAGAGTTTAGTAAAGAAGATGCAATTCGCATTCTCTCTGCAGCTGGATATAAGGGAAAAGTTGAAGGAAAGATGAGTGGTAAGGAAATTTTCAGCAAAATTCTTCCAAAAGATATAAATCTTGTATATAAGGCAAAAGCATGCAATGGATGTGCAGAATGCCTAAAAGAAAATTGCCCGTATGATGCATATGTTGTAATAAAAGATGGAGAGCTTATAACTGGGGTAATAGATGAAAAAAGCATTGGGGCATTTAAAGGAGAGATAATTGAGTACATTACAAGGAGATTCGGAACAGATGAGGCTCGAGCATTTATAGACAAAATTACAAAGCTTGCAATTACTGCAATAATGGTAATAGGCTTCACCACTGGAATTGATGACGAGGATATTCCAGAAGAAGCACAAATGCAGATAAGGGAGCAGCTTGAAAAAGCCAAGAAAAAGATTCAGCAGTTAATTAAGGCATATAATGAAGGAGAATTGGAGCAAATACCTGGAAGAAGCTTGGAAGAAACTTTAGAAATGGAAATAATGCGTGTCACTGGAAAGGCAAGAGATCAGACAGGAGAAATAGCAAGTAAACATCTCGGAATGGACAATTCTGCAGTTATTATGGCAAGATCTGGAGCAAGAGGTAGCATGCTCAACTTAAGCCAAATGGCAGGATGCGTTGGTCAGCAGGCAGTTAGAGGAGAGCGTATCAGGAGAGGATATAAGAACAGAACATTGCCACATTTTAGAAAAGGAGATTTAGGAGCTGAAGCAAAAGGTTTTGTTTCTTCGAGCTATAAAAGCGGGCTTAGTCCAACTGAGTATTTCTTCCATTCAATGGGAGGAAGAGAGGGCTTGGTGGACACTGCAGTTAGAACATCAAGAAGCGGATATATGCAGCGTCGTTTAATCAATGCTCTGGAAAATATAAAACTCGAAGAAGATGGAACAGTTCGTACTACAACAGGAGAAATTGTACAATTTGTTTACGGAGAAGATGGTGTCGAACCAATGAAAAGCATAAGGGGGAAGGCAGTTGATTTGGATTTGATTTTTAGGGAGGTTGAACAATGAGTAAGACGACAGTAAATGCGCTTGTTAAAAGGGGAGTAAAAAAATCAGTTGCAGAAAAGTTAGCAAAATATTATACGATGAAAGATTTAAAGGAAGTAAAATATGAAGAATTAAAGAAAAAGATCGGGAAGGATGCAGACGAAGTTTTCAAGAAGCTTGGTAGGAAAATAGAGAAGGAGAAGAAAGAAACGAAGAAAGAGGTAAAGAAAGGAGCAGCAAAAGCAAGAGCAAAAGCGAGGGCAAAAGCAAAAAAAGAAGGTAAAAAGGAAACAAAGAAGAAAGAAGCAAAAAAAGGAGCGAAGAAGAAAAAAACAGAGAAAGTGAAAAAGAAAAAAGAAGAGGTCACAGATATTGAGGGGAAAATAAGAAAAATCCTTAAAGAAAAAAATGAATATTTGCCACCTTCAATTATAAATGAAATTGTAGACAGAATAGAAAGAAATGGTTTGCATGAAAAGCTGGAGTATATTGTAGATAGAGCCATTGAGGAATATAATCGCCATCTTATGGAACCTTTTGAGGCATGTGGTATTGTTGCTGCTCAATCAATAGGAGAACCTGGCACACAAATGACAATGAGAACATTTCACTATGCTGGTGTGGCAGAGATTAACGTTACTCTTGGCTTACCTCGCCTTATTGAAATAGTAGATGCAAGAAGTGAGCCATCTACACCAATGATGACTGTATATTTGGAGGGAATGTATAGGGTGAATAAAGAGAAGGCAAAGGAAATAGCAAATAAGGTGGAAGTAACTCGTCTTATAAACATAGCTCAGATAGAGACTGATTTGGGCAATATGCGCGTAATAGTCAGACCAAATGCAAAGGCAATGAAGAGGAAAGACATTAAAATGGAAGACATTATGGAGAGTCTGAAAAAGCTGAGCAAAGTTGAAATAAAAGAAGGGAAAGAGGAAATAGAAGTTCTTTCTCAGGAAGAAACCTACAGGGAGTTAAGAAGGCTGACGGAAGAAATCAAGAACATAAAAATAAAGGGGCTTGATGGAATTAAAAGAGCAATAATAAGGAAAGAAGGAGATGAATACGTTATATACACTGAGGGGAGCAATTTTGAAAAAGTTCTTGAAATTGAAGGAGTTGATAAAACAAGAACTATAACAAATGATATACGTGCAATTTATAATGTGCTTGGAGTAGAGGCTGCAAGAAATGCAATAATAAATGAAGCTTTCTCAACTTTGCAAGAGCAGGGCTTGAATGTTGACATCCGCCACATCATGCTTGTAGCAGATATAATGACTGCAGATGGCACCATACGCCCAATAGGCAGGCAGGGAGTCAGTGGAGAAAAGGGCTCTGTAATTGCAAGAGCAGCTTTTGAAATTACCGTAGATCATCTTTTAAGGGCAAGCAGGAGAGGGGAAAGCGACGAGCTAAGAGGTGTGGCAGAAAATATTATTGTTGGGCAACCAATCCAGCTTGGGACAGGTTCAGTTGAACTTGCATTGGATATTAAAAAATTGAGCAAGGTGAAAAAATGATAGAAAAAGAGCTTTTGAGATTGGTGAAAACTGGGAAAATAATATTTGGAAGCAGAAGGAGCATAAAAAGAGCTGAAGAAGCAAAAGCTTTCATTATTTCCAGAGATTGCCAGGATAAAGAAAAAATCATGGAAGTTGCAGGAGATAAACCAGTTTACATATATGGAGGAAATAACTTGGAACTGGGGGCAGCATGCGGGAAGCCATTTGGAGTAAGTGCTTTGGCAATACTTGATGAGGGGAAATCAAACATAATGAATATTATTAAGGAGTAAAATGAAAATCAAGCTCACTCAGCAGGAAATGCATTATATGGCTATTGCTGAAGGATTCATTCATGCTCCCATTATTGACTGTATTGAAAGAAATGACAGGATAACATTTATTGTTGCCAAAGGAAAGCTTGGAAAGGCAATTGGAAAGGAAGCAAAGAATATAAAAAAGCTTGAACAGATTTTCAAAAAAGAAGTTAGATTTGTTGAATATGATGATGATAAAAAGCAATTCATAATCAATCTTTTTAAACCATTTAAACTTGATAAGGTTGTTGTTAATGAGGAAGAGAATAAGGTAAGTGTGGTGGTGAATGCAAGGGATAAGGGAAAAGCAATTGGAAAAGATGGAAGAAATATAACGATATTGAGGGAGATAGCAAAAAGACAGCATGGTATAGAGGAAATTAAGGTATTGTAGTCATTAATGAGTTATCCAAATTATGCCTAAATTACTTCAAAAGAATTTATCATTTCTTCTATAATGTTTAAGAAATTGTCATAGCTTTCCTCTTCTGCAGTATATGTAATGATGAATGCCTTATTCTCTTTTAAAGTCCAGATTTGCATCCATTTCAAATGATAATCTTCCTGATTCCCTGTATATATAACCATATATGCAGGATTGGATGAAACAATTGTTTTTTCAGATTTGAGAATATTTACATTCGGAACAGATTCAAGAATTTTTTCAATTGACTCGTTGGTATATTCATCAAGCGTAACAGGATTTGATGACAGGTCCTGCACAATTATATGCAAATTCTCTCTAAAATTATCTGAAGTATTTTCTTTTGGAGAAGTAAATATTACTCCTGTATCCATAAATTCCTGCTTCGACCATTCTTTTGGATATTTAATTCTATATGCAGAGTTCTCATAAGTGAGCATATATTTTTCCTGAACACATCCAGTGAGAATAATTATGAAAATAATCAAAAATAAAAATTTCTTCAAATTTTTTGCATGTATCCTCATCATGCCATATACATATTCCATATTTTAAGCATTTTGCTTTTTTTGAGTTTTTAAGCTAAATAAGCTTACATTGCATGCAAAATGATAATGTGATGTTATTTCCCTCCATGTAAGGTTTCTCTTGTTCTTATCTCAACGAAAATAGGCGCTACCAATGGCAACCCTGCAACAATTGCAACACCTATTGGAAGCATCTGTATCTCGCCTGCTGATGAGCTATTTAAACCTTCTACGCTGGCTATAATTGCCTTCACATCATTTGGATTTGTTGTTTTCAGTATAATGTGAGTGTTGCATTGCGAGATAACATTCTTATCTACTCTGGCGGGGCGCTGGCTGACTATGGCTATACCAACGCCAAATTTTCTTCCCTCTGATGCTATTGTTTTAATAATATCTCCTGCAAGGCTCTTACCCTGTCCTCTTTCCGGGCAATAGCGATGAGCTTCTTCAACAACTATCAGTACAGGAGGGATTGCATTATTCTTCCTTTCCTCAAAAATTTTTGTTAAAAGAATTGATACTAAAGTTTCTTGGATATATGGTGGCACTCCTCGCAAATTAATTATTGAACACCTTCCCTTTTTAACTATTTCATCAATTGGCGTATAATGAGGAGAAAAAAGCTCCATTGCCATGATTTGTTCAATTTTTGCAACAAGTCCCCATTTTGCACTGCTCTTTGCTTCTTTTATTCCTTCAAGAATATCCTTAAGGAGATATATTCTTTTTTCTTTTGCATTTTTCCATGCTTCATATAAAATTCCTTTTTGTGTCGATGTTGCATCTGGAAGAAGATATAAAATATCTTGGAAAGAAAGATTTACTTCATCAAGAAAAAGAGGTATAGCCTCCCTGTTCCTACTGCATACTGGAGAATATTCAAAAACATTTTTCGCATATCCTCTCGGCTTAATTTTGAATCTTTTCATCAGTTGCATCTCGCCTTTGTCTAAATTTGGGTGACGTAGAGATACATACTCTCCATGAGGGTCTATAATTACGATAGGCAATCCTCTTTTGATAAATTCTTCTGCAATGACTCCAACTGCATAGCTTTTTCCGCTTCCACTCTTAGCTAAAATGCAGAGATGCTTTTGAATCAGAACATCTGGGGAAAGAGAAACTTTCATATCTGTATCTTTAAGCAAACCAATGTATATTCCCTCCTTTTCAATACCCACTATTTTCTTTATAATTTCTTCATCAGCCTTATATACCTTCTCTCCTACGGGAAAAGGGCTTCTCACCATATACTTCTTGTTGGCTGCTCCAATTACATGAGCTTCTGCAAATATTCCTTGGCTATGATGCTTTATTTCCCATACCTGAGATAAAACTATTCCATCGTAATCAACGCATACATAATCATATTTTCTTATTTCCTTCTCTGCTCTAAATATAAATGATGAAGTGGTGCTTTCCTTAATTTCACCAATTACCTCCATTATCCAATGTACCTCAAATCTTCATCCTTCTTTTCAGTTAAAGTTTTTTCAATTTTCTTAATTCTATCTGTAATTCTCTTTACTTCCTCAGCCTTTTCATCGAGACGGGAAAAGCTAATTTTGATGCCCAGAATCTCTGTTAGCACCTGAATTACCTCTCTCGCAGAATTTGGATCAACAATATATCCAGATGTTTCTCCCATCAGGCAGGCGCCTCTCATACCTCTCATCTTTCCTAAGCCAAGGAGTAAGCCAGAAGCGCCTATTATACCTCCTCCTTCTTCTCCCTTAAATATTACACCATATTTTTTAAGTTCCTCAACCAATTCCCTGTCAGTTGCAGCTCCTGTAACGCGTGGTTGTTCAATCTCTATTCCAGTTCCATAACCTCCTAATGTGTAAATCATTTTTGTTCCAAATTCTTCTGCTATATCAAGAATTGCCTCAGCAAGAACATACTGTCCTTTTGAGGATAGTCCCTGATAATCGCCAGTTAAAATAATCAAATCTTTCTTCCCTTTCCAGTAAAAAAGCTCATTTTTTACCATTCTCACTATTCCATCTGGATCAACAATTACCTGAGGTGGAAAATCAAGCGAATAAATTTCTGCAAATTTTTTTGCCTTTATCTCATCTATAAGATGCTCGACAGCTATCTTTCCAACATTTCCTACCCCTGGCAAGCCTTCAATGAGTATAGGCTCTTTCAATTTCGGTTTTTCTAAATACACAACAGTTGCTTCTTTCATACGAAATTTTTCCATTTCATTCCCTCCCTTTTTAATCTTCTCCTATATTCTCCATATTTATCCTGTGGGGAGAAGCGCGGTGGTTCCTTTTTTGCAGTTTTTTCCCCACATATTGGACATTCATCATTCAATGTATATCTTTTGCATTTATAACAATATTTCATTTTAAATCTCTTATAAATTTTCCCTTTCCATTATGCTTTTCTATATATTCTATTGCCTTTGTTACTTTTTCTTTCAGTTCTTTCTCTGCAGTTTTATAATCTGGAGCTTTTACTTCAACTCTATAAAGAGGAGCAGAAACATACTTTACAGTAATCTGAACTTCATCTTTCTTTTCCTCTATTTTTTTCAACGCTTCCCTAATATATTTTATTCCATCGCTTGCATCACAACTCATTTCTACATATCCTTTTATTTCCACATAAGGGATAATGATATTCTCCTTTGCAATTGCAATAAAATGCT
>CAZNGK010000022.1:11982-15606 GCA_964572575.1 uncultured Thermoplasmatales archaeon
ACCCATCCAGAAGCTACTTCTTTGATATGAATAAAGCCCCTCTTATTTGGATACTCTTCAAGTTTTACAAAAGCTCCAAATCCCTTTGCTTTAGTTACTGTGCAAACAACAAGCTCTCCTTTTTCAGGCAGTTCTTTAACTGGCATAACTCAATTCCTCTATTACCTCTCCTTTTATTTTCGCCTTCCCGCCTGTTGGTTGCGCCAGCACGCTGCCGCATATCTGGCAATTTACTGTAATGCTTGCCTTGCTGAAGATTATTTGCTGATTGTTGCAATCCTTACACTTTACCCTATAAAACTTTGACGCCATTTTATCTCTTAAACTCAAACCTTTTAGAGCGTATGCCCTTCTTCTGATGAGCCTTGCCACATTCCTTGCATCTATAGCGGAGAAAAACTCTTTTTGTAGGCTTTTCTCTTCCCTCTGGTTTTGGGCGGGGATAACCGCCATAGCCTGCAGTCACTCTCCTGAAACGACGCTGCCCCCATTTTAATTCTGATGCCTTCTTCTTTTTCACCCTTTCTATTGCATGTTCTGTGTGGTGCTGGCAATATGGACAATATGTTTTAATTACAGGCGGACGAATCATGAGAGAGAAATAAGCATTAATATATAAAAATGGTGGTTATCATCGCAGATGAAGTTAAGAATTAAGCGAATGAAAGCAGTGCCCTTTCCACTGTTAACATGTTTTGGAGATAAATTAAGTGAGAATATAGATAAAGAAGGTCAGTTTATCTTTGGCGATATTTTATTCTTATTGGATAAATGATGATTTGCTTAGTTAATCAAATTTTATAGGCCATCATTTTTAACATTCCAAATCTTTATTGCAAAAACAAGTCTTGTTGTAAAAATAAATCTTATTGCAAAAATTCATATTATGAAATGCTATGTTACTTTATGAAATGTGA
Organism: uncultured Thermoplasmatales archaeon; assembly: GCA_964572575.1. Classification (GTDB taxonomy): domain Archaea; phylum Thermoplasmatota; class E2; order UBA202; family JdFR-43; genus VBQI01. Next base: position 12,900 of record CAZNGK010000022.1, read on the forward strand.
AGTTTGCGGGAGGGAAGCAAGGTTGAAAAGAACGTTAATAGAAGGCGTTGAGATGATGGCGTGCGAAGAATGCAGTAAATATGGAAAAGTATTGCCGGAGAGAAAGAAGGTGGTGATAAAAAAACCAAAGAAAATAGTTCCATATTCAAAAGATGTTTTTGAAAATATGAATAAAGAGCTCGTTCCAGAATGGGGAACAAAAATAAGGGAAGCAAGGGAGAGGAAAGGCTTGACAAGAGAGGAACTTGGAGCAAAAGTTGGGGAGAAGACGACGACAATAGCAAAAATTGAAAATGAAGAGCTACGCCCTCCAGATGAAACAGTTAAAAGGCTCGAAAAAATCCTTGAGATAAATCTTTTTCATGAAGTTGAAAGTGCTATAGTGAAGCGTAAGAAAGCAAGACCTCTCACCTTAGGAGATTTGTTGAAAAATGAAGAAGAATGAAAAAATGAAAAGCGACATAGAAAAGGCGAAAAAATTAATCGAGGAAGGAAAGCTTGTTGTGTATCCAACAGATACTCTATATGGAATAGGTGCAGATGCGCTGAATGAAAATGCAATCAAAAAGGTTTATGATGTGAAAAAAAGACCCTATCACATGCCAATATCAATTGCAGTTTCTGAAATAGAAGAAATGAATGAATATGGCGTGATGAATGCACTTGCATATAAGATTGCTGAAAAATTTTTACCTGGAGCACTCACCATTATTATAAAAAAGCGAGACATTATTCCAGATATTCTTGCAAAAGAGAAAATTGGAATAAGGATTCCTGCAAGCACAATTGCAAGGAAAATTGCAAGGGGAATGCCAATTACTGCAACCAGTGCCAATCTTCATGGAGGAAAGGAGCCTGTGGATGTAGAAATTGCACGCCATCAGCTTGGAAACGCCATCTCTCTCTACATAGATAATGGAAGATTATCTGGTGTATGCTCCACAATAATAGATGTTTCTGAAGGAATAATAAAGATAATAAGGGAAGGAGCTATAAAGAGAGAGGAATTATATGGAATATGAGAAATATAGAGAGGCTGGAAAAATTGCACATAATGCCCTAAGAAAGGGTTTAAGTCTTATAAGAGAGGGAGTAAATTATAGAGAGGTTGCTGAAGAAGTAGAAGGGTATATAAAGGAGAGAGCAGATATTGCATTTCCTGTGAATATATCAGTTAATAGTGTCGCCGCCCATTATACACCTTCTTCCAATGAAGAGCTGGTTTTTAGAAAAGGAGATGTTGTAAAATTGGATGTAGGGGCTCATGTAGATGGCTATATTGGTGATACTGCAAAAACAATAGAAATTGGAACGAAAAAATTTGAAAAATTGATAGAATCTGCTGAAAAGGCGCTGGAAGAGGCAATAAAAATAATCAGAGCAGGAATAAATGTAGGCGAAATCGGACAAAAAATAGAGAGCGTGATAAAAGAATACGGTTTCAGACCAGTGAGAAATCTATATGGGCATTCTCTGGCTAAGTATAATTTGCATGCAGGAATTTCTATACCAAATGTATCTGTAAATAGCACACAGAAATTAAAAGAAGGGCAGGTGATTGCCATTGAACCATTCTCAACAGATGGAGCCGGGATTGTTGTCGACGGAGGCATAGGAAACATTTATAGGATAACTCATTTCTCACCGCTTATAAAAAATATAAAGAGTAGATTTGATGGTCTACCATTTGCGGAGAGATGGCTTTATGAGATTTATGGAAATAAAACCCCAATAAAAATTTCTATGTTAATGAAAAGGAGGTTGATAGCCCCATATTTCAGATTAGTTGATGCAAAAAATGGGATAGTTTCTCAGGCAGAGCATACTGTAATGATAAAAGAGGACGGATGCGAAATATTAACTATTTAAAGATGGATGTGAAATATTAAAGATGGATGCGAAATAAAGCAGATAACAAATATTAACTATCTAAACTACTCTCTATAGCTATTTTAATTGCATCAATCATTTTATTGAGTTCCATTCCATATGGTGTCTGCGTTGCCAATGGTGGTAGATGGATAAATCCAGCTTTTATTGAGAGATTATTTACGTTTATATAATGCAGGATGCTGTACATTACCGCATTGCATACATAAGTGCCAGCAAAAAATGATAGTCTTGCTGGTATACCTTCGTTTCTAATCTCTGTAACTATTTTTAAAGTTGGAAGAGATGAAAAATAAATCAATGGACCATAAGGGTTTATCTTGCTGTATTCACGCTTTCCATTATTAAAAGAACATTTTAGGTTAAGTCCAATATTTTCTATGCGTATACATCGAGCATAACCTGCAAGCCCTGTGCTTATAATGAGCACCGGATTATAAACTTCTATTGCTTCAATGGATATATTTATTGCTTCGTCAAAATCTACTGGAAGCACAATTCCAATTATGCTCATATTCCCTATTTTCTGCCCATTGATTTCTTCAACTATTAACTGAGAAGGATTTATCTCATAGTTATTGAATGGTTCAAAGCCTGTAACTAAAATGACTGAAGAAGAACTACATTTTGAAGAGCTAATAATCGGGAAAATAATGATTAAAAGAATTGATATGACTATCGCAATCATTCTAAGAAATTTCATACTTGTATAACAAAATGGTTATTATAAAATTATCATTGAATCAATTGTTGAAAATTTGAATACTAAAGTTTTCATCAACCTTTAAGCAAAGAAGTGATTTTATGAAAATGCCTG
>CAZNGK010000023.1:0-8135 GCA_964572575.1 uncultured Thermoplasmatales archaeon
TCCCTACAGAAAAGCAATTAAAAATAAGGCAAATAGTCAAAAAGAGTATTCTCATTGTTTTTAAAAACGTTGACAGTGCCTAATAGATTTATGAGTAAGTTTTTATTCCTCTTATCCTTTTAATTTATGGAAGAAAATGCCGTTATTAAATGCATAAAGGAGAGGAGGAGTATAAGAAATTATCTGGATAAAGAAATTCCAAAGGAAATTATTGAGGAGATAATTTCAGCTGGCAAATATGCCCCATCTGCAGAAGACAGGCAACCATGGAAATTCATTGTAATAACAAATAGGGATTTAATAAATGAGCTATCAAATGAAGTAAAGAAACAGATCAGTGAAATTTTAAAAAAGAAAAAGAAGTGGAAGAAAAAATATAGAGAATTAGAAGATGAAAGGGCTGTTTTATTTCTGAAGGCTGTCTCCTCATCCAAACAGGATGTAATTTTCTATAATGCTCCAGTAATAATTTTCATTTTAACCGAGGAAGGAGCATTCAATGATGAATCATGTGCCTGTTGTGCAGAAAATATGATGCTTTCCGCCTGGAGCACGGGCATAGGAAGTTGCTGGATTGGGTTTGCAAAATTTCTGGAAATGAATGAAGAAGCAATGAAAAAAATTGGGGTGCCGGAAGGATATCACATATCTGCGTGCCTTATTTTTGGTTATCCAGAAAAAGTACCGAAGGCAACAATAAGGAAACCAACTGCTGATATTATAAAATGGATTGAATAAGCTATTTTCTAGCTGTATGAGTGATTATGAAACAAAAAATTGAAAAAAATTGAAAAGCACCCCAGTTATATAACAAAATCTATATAAACATTCGATATTTCATCTTGTATGAAAAAATTGTTGGCGCTACTCTTCATAATCCCATTTATTCTCTCTGCCACTGCAGAGCAGAGATATTTTTTACATGATGATATGAACCCGGAGCATCCTGACATGAGACTTATGGACACTATGGAGCCTAAATACAGCTATTCTTCCTACATCAATTTAGATGAAGGCTATGCTATATGGGCTACTTCACCATTCAGTAAAGAAACAAAAATTGATGGAGATGTTTACATAACAATTTTCATTGAAGCATCTTTCATAAAATCTGAAATATTGCCTTTCCAGATGAGAGTGATAAAAGCATCACTTATTGACGTAGCCCCATCCGGAAATATAGATACGATTGCTTCTTCTCGTCCTTCTTATATCCTTTTCCTAAAAAATGATACAGTGAAACCAGAGAATTTCCGCTTTGACAACATAGAGTATGTTATTCCAGCTGGTCATTGTCTTGGCTTAAAGGTAGAAAAAGTTCTTGACCTGCTCTCCTATTTTCCCTTCAGTGTTTTGTCCCCATTTTTCGCAACTAATGTACTATATGATTCAACTTTCGCAAAATCATATGTTTCTGTCCCATTCAATGTGAGTGGTGGCATTGAACTTAAATGCTATCAGAACGAAAAGGAGGTAAAGCCTGGAGAAGATGTTGTCTACTATCTAACCATTAAAAATGGCTCTCCTCAAAATGATGTTGTCACCATTTCATCAAACTATGCAGGCAATGGATGGAAAGTGTCCATAGACCCTACAACACTCCAAGTTAAAGCAAAATCACAAAATTATTCATATGTTACAGTTACTGCCCCAGAAAACGCACAGGAAGGAGATTTCCTGAATATTACAATTACTGCACAGGGTGGGGCAGGCTCCGCCTCCATATGGCTCAATACAAGTATTGCTGCCTTGAGTTATGGAGTGGAAGTAGTTGCTAAAGATGATGAGAAAGAAGGAAAAGTTGGAGATAACGTCACCTTTGTTTTCACAGTCACCAATACAGGAGATTTGCCTGATACATATGAGCTGAGTGTTGCCTATAAATGGGATTATTATATTGAAGAAGAACAAATCTCTCTTGAAGCAGGCGAGAGTAAAGATGTAAATGTGATCGTTTCCATACCTATTAATGCCCAGGAGAACTATACAACTGTTGGCTTAACTGCATCATCAACCAATTCAGATGTAGAGGATTCTGATTGGAGTACACTCAAGATAGTTCTTGCTGCAGGTGAGGAAGAAGGGGGCTGGAACATTGGCTACGCACTATTTGTAGCTGGAGTGGTAGCATTGCTCCTGATAGCATATTATCTTGGAAGAACTGCTCAGAGAGTTGTTTCACTATCATGTGAAGAAAGGATGGCTGAAGTTGCGCCAGGAGAAAAAGCGATATTTTCTGTAGAAGTGAAAAATCCACTTGAAAAAGATAAGAAAGGAAAGAATAAAATAAAGTATAGATTTAACGTGGAAGGGAAGCTACCAGAAAACTGGCATGCTGAAATTGATAGAGAAGAGATTGTCTTGGATGGAGGAGAAGAGGATGAGATTAAAGTCACTGTTCATGTACCAAAAGATGCTTCTCCAGAAGAATGGGCATCCATTGATTTGGTTGCCTCTCCATCAAAAGGAAAAAGCGAAAAAATAAACTTGCTGCTAACTCTAAGAGAGCCAATGCCGATTTTAGAAACGGAGATAAAGCATGAACCTGAAGAATTCAAGGAAGGAGAGAAAGTTATTACAAAAGTAAAGATTGAAAATGTTGGAGAGAAGGAAGCAGAGGACAAAAAAGTCATCGTAATAGTCAATGGAAAAGAAAAGAACAGAGTAGAAGGAATTAAGATTCCTCCAAATACATCTGTAGAGATTGAAATACCATGGATTGCAGAAGAAGAAAATAATGTTGAAGTGAAAGTAGAGTAGTGCTTTTCAATTTAATAGGCATTAGGCTGTGGTGATTCTTACATTTCTTATAATTGCATATGGGCAAAAAACTGGGTTTTCTGTTTCCCACCAGTATATCTGCTTTCTTTCTTTCGATAATGCAGTTACACTTTTCAAAATTTTTTCCATATTATCACTTATTCTTATTCCCTTCACAGCATGAGAAACTGAACCATTTTTTACATAAAATGCAGCATCTCTTATAACGGTAGAAAAATCACCTGTTTTATAATTGTGAAACCTTGTATACCATAAATTTGTTATAAACAAACCATTCCCCATTTCCTCAATCATTTCCTCTCTACCATAATCACCAGATGAAATGATTGTATTCCATGGAACTGGAGATATAACACCTGCATTTCCTGTTGTTTTTGTTTTATACTTAAAGGCTGTTGTGCTGTTGTGCAAATAATTTTTCAGCACACCATTTTCAACAATCGTTGTCTTTCTTGTTGCCACGCCTTCGTCATCAAATTTCCTTGAAAAGATACCATTTTCTTCTATTCCACTATCATATATATTGATGCATTCACTACCAATTTTCTTCCCTATTTTATTTCCCAGAAAAGAGTAGCCTGAATCAACTGCAAATGCAGATGAAAATGATGAAAAATAAGATAGTAAATTTGCAAAGGCAAGAGGGGAAAGAATTATATCATATACTCCTTCTTCAATTTTTTTTGAATTTTTTGCCATTTTTGCAAGCCTTCCAGCATTCCCTCCAATTTTCTCATCAATTTTTTCAATATTTCTACTACAACTTACTTCATGTGCAGAGCCTCCTCCATCAAATACTCTCACTGAAAGATATATCATGCTGTTCTCGTCAGTTTGCTCAATTCCTTTGGAATTCCATATCTTGATTCTTTCTATCTCACTATATATGGTGCCTGCTACCTCCTTGCCATTTTCAAGTGCATAATCTATTGTTCTTTCTGCCTTTTCAACAAGTTTTTCCTCATCCAGCACATTTTTATCAAAAATTTTTCTGTTTATGTAGTTCTCATCCATTCCAATTTCCAGTGGTGTTGCAGAAAGATACCTCATTGTTCTATTTGCCATTTCCAACGTTCTTTTTATTTTGTTTTTGTTAGGATTTTCAATAGATATGCTCATTACCTTCCCATTTTTAGATAGCGTTAATTCAAGCACCCTCTCATTCCATTCTTTTACAACCTCTATCTCATTTCTATAAAACCTCACCTGCTTACTTGTAACTTCGCTTTCTTTTGCAACGAATTTATCAAATTTATCAAGCAATTCAATCATTTTATCTCCACACACCCTTCATTTTATCCTCACATTCCTCACCCTTAAATCAACTCCTCCTGTTGACACTTCTATTCCTTGCATGGGATCTCCTTTCCCACATGTTGCAGGATAAAACTCGAGTTTTTTTCCTGCTGCATCCACTTTCTTATAAAATTCAAATGTTGAAATCTCTATGCTTGGATGGTAAGCTATTCCACATATCTCTCCTTTTTTTATTATATACGCTTCCTCCCCCACATATTTCTGATTGATTCTGGTGTCATCAATATTCCATTCCATATACGTAGCCATATATACTCCTTCTTTTACATCTTCAATTATTTCCTCAAAGCTATAGTCGCCTGGCACAAAATATGTATTTGCCATCCTAACTATAGGCTCTTTTCCATAAGTAGCGCGGGCAGATGCATTGCTTCTGCAGTTCATTTCATGAGCAGTTTGTCTGTTGTGCAAGAATTCATTCACAATTCCATTTTTAATAAGTGTTCTTTTCCTTGCTTTTATTCCCTCGTCATCATATTTATAATAGCCATAACTATTGGGCAGGGTTGGATCGTCCTCTATACTTATACAATCATCTGCAAATCTTTTTCCTAACAATTCTTCTGTTGCATATGACTTTCCTGCTTGAGCTGCTTCCCTCTTTAATATTCTATCTGCCTCAAAAGGATGACCACAGCTTTCATGGGCAATCAGGCCAGTAATATATGGGCTGAGGATAACATCTCCTTTTGGAGGGGCTCTTTCTCCTTTTTTTATTAAATCATACAGGAAAGAGATGTCATGTGTCAATTTTTCATCTGCTTTCCAATTTTTAATAAAGTCCCATCCTCCAGCATTGCCAAATTCGCGATGCATCTGTTCGATTTTTCCATCATAAACAGTAATTAGGTAATAAAGATAGATTCTTGGAATCCTTGAAAAAATTTTGCTACCATCGCTATTCATATATAGTTTATCAACAGTCTCATCATAATATGAAAAGGTTCTCTGATGTTTTATTGCTATCTCATCCAAATTTTTTATGAATTCGATTTTCTCATCAATATCTGGAAAATCTTCTTTCATTTCAAATTTATTTTCGTATGCTTTTTCCTCACTCAATCTAATACTCTTTTTTTGCAATTTTGCCATTTTTTCTGCTTTCTCAACACATTCTTTAATCTTCTTCTTATTTACAATATTTGAAAAACAAAATCCTATGCCTTTATCTATTACCCTAACTGCTATTCCATAATTTTCATAAAAATCAACACTTTTTAGTTCACCATTTATATATAAAATTTCATTTTTTTCTCTCTTCTCCATCCTTATTTCAATGTATCTTGCCTTTGCAACATTTAATGCATATTCTGTCAAATCTTCATCCACAGCAGTAATCATGGTGATTATAAAAAATATTAGGAAGGACAAAGATGCCAAAAGGTATGAATATATCTTCTAACTTAGATGATATATCCTATAACTTGGCAGATGCAGTAGCCACAGTAACATTCATAGATTATGCAGTGAGCATTGGAATTCCTTGCTCGAAGCCTATTTTCATTTTTAGTCCAGATAATATAGCATATATGTTTCCAATATTGTTCTGTAACATTGCATATTCTCTTGGGTATTCCTCAAGTGTGTATACTTTCAATGCTTCTTCATAAGCCTTCATTGCCTTCTGGAAGTTATTAAACATATCAACTACCATTGCAAGATTTCTGTAAGAAATGCCTAGATTATTCTGCACTGTGGCATATTCTAATGGCTGTTCCTCAAGTGTATATACTTTCAATGCTTCTTTAAATGCCTCAATGGACTTATTGAGATTTTTCTCAGTATCTGAATAGGCTGACAGAGTTCTGTAAGTGATTCCAATGTTTGTTTGTATCTCTGCATATTCCATTGGGTGTTCTTGCAGGTTATATACCTTTAATGCTTCCTTGTAAGTTTCTATTGCATTGTATAAATTCTCTTCATCCTGAGTTATTTCGAACAGATCAAAGTATATCTTAACGAGTTCTTTATTTGCTGTTGCATATTCCATTGGGTGTTCTTGCAGGTTATATACCTTTAATGCTTCCTTATATGTTTCTATTGCATTGTATAAATTCTCTTCATCCTGAGTTATTTCGAACAGATCAAAGTATATCTTAACGAGTTCTTTATTTGCTGTTGCATATTCCATTGGGTGTTCTTGCAGGTTATATACCTTTAATGCTTCCTTATATGCCTCTATTGCATTGTGGAGGTTTCTTTCCTTATCCTCTATTTCTGAGAGAAGTCGATATAGCATGCCAAGATTGTATTTTGCGGTTGCGTATTCTGTTGGATATTCCTGCAAATTATATACCTTTAATGCTTCCTTATATGCCTCTATTGCATTGTGGAGGTTTCTTTCCTTATCCTCTATTTCTGAAAGGAGGGAGTATGCTACAGCTAAATTTGTTTGTGTAGTTGCATATTCTAAAGGATATCCCTCTGGGCTATACACCTTTAATGCTTCCTTATACGCATCCACTGCATTATGGAGATTTTCTTCATTTTTGGTTATTCCTGCCAAAACACAATAAGCCATGCCCAGATTATTTTGAGTTACTGCATATTCCATTGGATATTCCTGTAAGTTATAAACTTTCAACGCTTCCTTATATGCTCTTACAGCATTGTTAAGATTTTCTTCTTTTGTTTTTTCCTCTTCATCTATTTCGTATTCCTCTACAATTTCCTCTTTGTCTTTTTTCCTGCCTACTTTAACCAAAGAGCTTTTTCTTAACTTTTCTTTTTTCATGTCTTCAATATAATGGATTATCTCCTTTAAATTTTTCCCCCAAAAAATGCCTGTCATGAAGAGATATATCTCACCCAACTGATTATGTATCTTTGCATACTCTTCTGGATTATTTTCCAAGTTATATATTTCGAGAGCATTTTTAAAATATTCAATTGCCTTGGGAAGATTTTCTTGTCCGTCTTCAATTTTTGATAAAATCAAATAGGTTTCTCCAATGTTCTTTTGTATGCTGGCATAGTCTGCAGATACAGGCTTACCTTCCACTACTTTTCTGAGGATATTAAATACTTTCAGAGCTTCATTATATGCTTCTATTGCATTTAACAAATCTTCTTTCTTATTGGTTACTCTTGCTAAATCTCTGTATGCATTACCAAGATTATTTTGTATAGATGTATACTCCATTGGATTCTCTTCCATTCCATATAGCTCAAGAGCTTCTTTAAAGAATTTTATTGCATTTCTAAAGAAATTTTCCTCTCCGGTTAATTCTCCAAGCTGTTTATAAACCAAAGCCAAATTATTTTTAACCATGCCAGACTCAGCAGCATAATCCAATTTTTCATATATAGAAAGAGATTCATTGTAGAGTTCTATTGCCTTGTGGAGGTATCCAATTGATTTGCTTTTCTTTGCAAGTTCTCTGTAAATAACTCCCATATTATTTTGTATTGAAGCATATAGATATGGATAATCTTTTTTGGTGAAAACACTCAAAGCCATTGAATAGTATTCTATCGCCTTATCAAACTTTTTCAGATTATGATTTTCTATTCCTTCCTCAAACCATTTTTCTGCTTGCTTGATGGAATGAATTTTATCTTTTATAATATCATTTTTTATTATTGAAAAAGATGTATTTTGGGTGGATTCTGGAATGTCTTCTTTTTTATCTTCGTTTTTATATTCTGCTCTCTTCCGCCATCCAAAACTAATAGATGCTATGGCAACTACCAATATTAACACCAGTTCCGCCAACATTTATTTTTTCCTCTCTCTTTCTAACCAACCGATTTTATTTTTAACTTCTTGGCACACTGTTTGAATGTATGTATATCCATGTATTTGCGCTTCAATCTCCAAGAATTTATTGTATGCCTCTAATGCTTTAGAGAGATTTTCTTCTTTATCTTCTATTAACGATAATTTGTAATAAGCATCTCCTATTGCCTTCTGCAACATATAATAGCCGAGAGGATGTGTTTCTGGGGTTCTTATTTTTAATGCTTCCTGATATGCTTCAATTGCTTTCATTAAATTATTTTTTGCATCGGTTATGGAAGAGAGTTTAACATATGCA
>CAZNGK010000023.1:8235-14890 GCA_964572575.1 uncultured Thermoplasmatales archaeon
TGCTTTCATTAAATTATTTTTTGCATCGGTTATGGAAGAGAGTTTAACATATGCAGTTCCAAGATTATTCTGCACTGTGGCATATCCATCTGGATGTGTTTCTGGGGTTCTTATTTTTAATGCTTCCTGATATGCTTCAATTGCTTTCATTAAATTATTTTTTGCATCGGTTATGGAAGAGAGTTTAACATATGCAAGTCCTAAGTTATTATTTACAAGAGCATACAATTCTGCTTCTTCTTCTGTATTGCAAGCTTTTAATGCGTTTTTATAACAGTTTATAGCCTTAAATAACTTATTTCTCATATCATTTATACTTCTAATCATTGAATGTACCGCAATATTACTTTTTTCGCTCATATTCATACTCTACTTTTTGCATTTATAAATCGTAATAATGCTTAAAACTTTTTCTTCTAAATTTATTTAGTTGCTATTTTTAATTTTTTAAATCATTTTAAATGAAATATTTTCTTGCTTTCTCTGTTCCCTCATGATATTGAATTGTCTCTTTGTCATTATATAAGCCGTCGTTTGGCATCGGAGGCGTCAACGGACCCTGTGCAATGCGGGATTGTAATCTTTTTATTCTTTTATCTGAATGCCTTACTTCTGAGATTGTTGGCATTATTGGATTGTTATAATCAATGTTCTCTGCCACCAATTTTATTTTAGAAAAAATATAATCAATTTTATTTTGCATAATAAGCGGGATATTACCAGATGAAATATTCTTAACAATATCTTTTAAATGCTTTTTAATCAGTAAAAAATTAATTTTGTCGTTAAAATAGAATTTTAAATCTTTGTTAATTTCATAATGATTTTTTATTGCTCTATTTGTATTTGCCATTATGTAGTAGGAAATGCAGAAATAATTAAATGCAGAAATAGCAAGCCATTTACCTCTTTTATTATTTTCTTTAACACCACTAAGTAATTTAATATCTCGAATGAAGTAATTGCCACTATGCCCTTTATTAAAAATATTTTCATAATTTGCTCCATGAACTATATATTCATGATAACCAAACATGTAACCAAAAAATCCAATAAGTGTTTTCAAATCAATGGATTTGCCTGTCATCAATAATCTGTTTAATTCATTAATTTTCTTCTTTTGTACTTTTAAATCTTCAGACGCTAAGCTGTAAAACTTCTCCCAGAGATTAATATTATGAAAAGTTTTGCCATTACTTACTACTTCCAATTCCTCTCGGGTTATTCTATAACCAGTTTTATCCTCAACTTTTATAATTTCTCTCAAAAAAGTTTCTCTTAATTGCCTATCAATTCTACAAATATCAATTATCAAGCCCTTTAACATTCTATTTTATATAAAAACGGAGATTAATAATTTATTATATTTTTTGAGAATTGAAGTCACTGAAGAAATGAAGAAGATTATTGAAAAAACAATGAAGAAATACTTTCTGAATGTTGTGTCAATGAGAGTAAATTCTTAAAATAATGATAAATGAGTTGTTACTTTGATTTTTTTATGCTGATTGCTTGAAATAAAATTTTTGATAATTTTTATTTATTGTTTTCAGATTGTGATTTCATAAATAACCATCTGTTTCGTAAATTATTTCTATACTGTATATCTCTTGCTATTCATCACTATATCATTACAAAACTACAAAATTTTAACAATGATGAATGCAACAAGTGTTGTTATGGCTATTGAAATTAAGTTAACATCGCTATTCGTTAATACAGTATCTTCTGTAACAATACTTCCCTTTCCTTTTCCCTGAAATGTTGCACCAAGCACAGAGTCAATATGACAACCTAATAGGCCGAGTATAACGCACAAAATTACTTCATATGGTGTTAATTCAAGCAAAAAATATGCCAAGAAGGATATAATGAATGCTCCAGCAAATGCAACGATTTCCCCAAGCAATGAAACTGCTCCATTTGTTCCTGGTTCCACCTTCCTTAAATTTGTGATTAAATAAGCATTATTTGATAATACACCAATCTCAGAAGCGAAAGTATCTGCCAGAGCAACAGAAATAGATGCAACAAAAGGCACAGATAAATCCTGTTTCAAAAAAAAGGAAAAGAACGCAAGTAAAGCAGGAATTAATCCATTTGCAATGACATTCATTGCTTTTCTTAAGGGTCTTTCCTGTAACCTTTTTCTTTTGAAAGCATATCTATATCTTGTCGCCCCTGCTCCTATGGCAAGGAAAATAAGAAGTAAAGCAAACCACCCTATTCCTTTAGTGAAAATAATAATAGCCCCTATGATAACAGCAAATAAAGTTCCTCCACTGTCTAGAATTTTAAATTTAAGTGCAAAAAAGGAAAACGCAAAGCAAATTACAACTTTTATGGCTAAATCAATATAATTATAATTCATCCTTTCACAACACCTAAGGGCACCATTTTTGCCACTTTAAGCGACAGCCCTGCTCCGTGAGTTGCATTAACAACCTGGCTCACATCCTTATATGCATCTGGACTTTCCTCTGCCATAACTATCCAGCTTGCAGGATGTGCATATATTCCTTTTTGTTCAAGCATATGAGCAATTTCTTTTCCTCTCCATCTTCTTTTTGCTTCAGCCCTCGACATCACTCTTCCTGCTCCATGGCATGTGGAGCCAAATGCCTCCTCTGCTTGATTCGTGCCTTTTAAAAGGTAGCTTTCTGTTCCCATGTCTCCGGGAATTAAAACAGGTTGTCCAATGTTGCGGTATTTCGCTGGCACTTCTTTTCTTCCCGGCCCAAAAGAGCGTGTAGCCCCCTTCCTATGAACGCAAACTTCCATTTTCTTTCCATCCACTTCATGCTCTTCAATCTTTGCAATGTTGTGGCACACATCATAAACAATATGCATTCCCATATCCTCTGCATTTTGGCGTAAAACCCTCTCAAATGATTGGCGAACCCAGTGAACAATCATTTGCCTGTTTGCCCACGCAAAGTTGGCAGCACATGCCATTGCCTTAAAATATCTCTCTCCTTCATTGCTCTTCAGGGGAGCACAGGCAAGCTGACGATCTGGCAGGCTTATATTATATTTTCTCACTGCTTGCTCCAAAACGCGGAGATAATCAGAGCATATTTGGTGTCCACATCCTCTTGAGCCAGTATGAATCATTACAACAATCTGGTCTTTTTCTATACCATATACTTTTGCAGCTTCCTCATCAAATATCTCAGCAACTCTTTGTATCTCCAGAAAATGATTTCCTGCACCAAGAGAGCCAACTTGAGCTTTTCCTCTGTCCTTTGCCTTTTCTGAAACATAATTTGAATCTGCAATTTCCATACATCCATTTTCCTCTAAATATTCTAAATCTTCTTCCCATCCATAGCCATTTTCCACTGCCCATTTTGCTCCCATTTCAAGCACTTCATTTAGTTGCATTTTATTTAGCCTCACCTTCGCCTGACTGCCAACGCCTGATGGAACATTTCTGAAAAGCTCGTCAACCAATTGCTTTATTGTTTCCTTATTAATATCTCCAATCCTCATATTTGTTCTAACAAGCCTTACTCCGCAGTTAATATCAAAACCCACGCCTCCTGGAGATATGACTCCTTCATCTGCATCTGTTGCTGCTACTCCTCCAATAGGAAAGCCATAGCCCCAGTGTATATCGGGCATTGCAAGAGATTTACCTACTATGCCAGGAAGAGTTGCAACATTTGCAGTTTGCTCTGGAGCATTATCCTTCCTTATTGAAGACAGCATTTCATCACTGGCATAAATTAAAGCTGGCACTTTCATTTTTAAATTACCATTTATGCCTTTGTAGCTTTTTGGTATCTCATATCTATAATCTCCAACTTTGTTTAATGGTCCACTCCACATATCATCACCTAATCCTCATTTTCTCGCCTAGATATCAAATAATACTTTAATGGTAACCCCTTTTTTATTTCTTTTTATCTCAAGCATGTGATATGTTACCGCTTTTATCTCTGTTCCATATCCATGTTTCTGCCTATCATATTTTTCTCCATAAGCATAGCCAACAAGCTTTTTATTTATTTTAACTTTAAATTCTCCAAAAACAAGACCCTCGACATCATGCAAATAAAGCAATTCAGTGAGCCAGTCAACGAGTAAAATTTCTTCATCCTCATCAAAATCAATTTCCACTTTCCTTTTTTCCTTGCTCTCTATCTTGCCATCATTGGTTATTATGGCAAACATTCCTTTGGCAGCATTCTCAAAAGCTTCTTCTATCGTTGCCCCATATGCTTCAATGCCAACATCTGCAGTATGCTCTATGACTTTATACATTTGTCTTTAAAAGTATGCATGTTATAAAAACTTATGGTGAATTTTGAAGATAATGAACAATTACTGCTATGGCATTTTGAGTTATAAACTGCTCACCATTTATTTGCATTTAGATTTCCAAATTTTTGAATATTACTACCTCGCTAATCATTCAGTTTTGTCAGTTATATCAGATAAATATAATGAAATTTCAAATTCTCTTATCGCATACTCCCAAAATATTATAGACAAAATTGTATTACCTTTTAATGGCAAAGATTACATTCATTGGCACTGGCGGCGGGCGGTTCGCCACCATCTTCCAGAAGCGTGCGACAGGAGGCATATATATTGCAGAGAAAGGGCTTTTAATGCATGTTGACCCTGGCCCAGGTGCTTTAGTGAAAATGTATGAACATGGACTTGATCCAACGCAGACAGATGTCATTTTTGTCTCGCATGCTCATCCTGACCATTATACAGATGCTGAAGTTTTGATAGAGGCAATGACACTGGGGGGGAAAAGTAAGAGAGGTATGCTCATAGGAAGTGAAAGTGTGATAGACGGCATAGATGACTATCGCCCCATCTCTCATTACCATAAAAAAATTGTAAAGGATGTAAAGAAGGTAAAAGCTGGGGATAAAATTATGATAAAAGACTGGTATGAAATGGATATCACTCCAGCATTGCATTCTGATCCTGCAACAATTGGCTTTCAGCTTGCTCTTGAAAGTGGAAAGGTTTCTTATACGAGTGATACCCAACTTTTTGATGGACTCATTGAAGCTCACAAGGGCGCTCGCCTGCTCATAGTATGTTTAACTCGTCCATTAAATGGAAAAATACCATTTCATATGTCAACTGAAGATGCAGCAGAGTTAATAAAAGGAGTTAAACCAGAGCTTGCTATCCTCACGCACATGGGATTGAAAGTAATTCAGGATGCAACAAAACAGGCAAACTGGGTAAGTGAGGCAACAGGTATTCCTACCATAGCTGCCATAGATGGAATGCGCATATATCTTGAGGATAAGATAGAAATAAAAAAAGATTGAGGAATTTTAGTGCTTTAGAAATAAATGTATAGAAATAGATGTATAATATTATAACATTGCAAAATTTTGCTTCATATATCAATAGCTTCGTATATCATAAAAACAAGCCATTCTCGTGGCTTTAACTTCATTAGAGCATCATTCATATAACTTGACTATATTTTTCGGGAAAATCACGCCTACATCTTCAGCTATGCTTCTGCATTTCACCCTCATTAAATATGCAACTGGTCTATATCTTGCTTCAGAAAAAGCTTCATAGTTTGCCATTCCTTTACATATTATGAGCGATGCAGTGTTCAATTTTTCTTTGAGTTTTTCGCTAATTCCATTAAAATCCAAGCCAACGGCATATTTACCAGTGGTCAAAATTTCATCAACAATTTCGTCAAATCCAAGCTTTTTAACGTCTTCATAAGTAGCGTCGGTTAGAATAGGATATTTTTTACATACTAAAGTTAGGTGTATATCATAATTTTTTAGCTCCCTGCATACAAGTTTATCGAAAACAACTTCTCCACAATTATCTGTAAAATAAAGCACATTTCCTTTCAAATATTTCTTCATTTTCTCCAAATCATTTACATGCAATCCTTCCTTCACATATTCTTCAAACTTTGTGGCAAGTTCTTCTGGACTGGATGCGCTTCCTTCTATCCCAAAATCAATTGAATTTCCGGCTATTGAACATAAAATGGCTGTCTCAAGTCTATTTTCACTTTCCTCTATCATTTTTTCAGCTTTTGGAAGAAGTTTTAGAGCAACTTCATTGCTCCTCTCCTTCAATTTCTTATATGGATCCTTATTTCCAAGCAACTCATATACCAATCCATGTATTTCTGTGGCAATTTCTGCAGAACTTCTTTTCTCAGTGTAAATAGACGCCATCTTCTGCAAAGTTTCTTTCATGATATATGACTTCTTTTTCTCGTTACCAGTGATCAAATTTACCTCAAAAAGCACACGGTTGAGCAGGCAAGGAACACATCTTGGTTTAATCTTCATGGGAGAAGAAAAAGCTCATAAATATAGCTTTTTCCCACAAAACTCATTTATGAGCTCTGCAGCAGAAACATACCATGCAAGCAATGCACATATTATTCCTATTGCCCCTCCTATGCTTGATGAGAAGCCGAAGAGATGCGCTATTCCAAGTGCAAAAAATGTGAGCCATAATGTAAGAAATACCATTGACAGCATCTTCCCTATTTTAAGTGAAGGAATCCACATGTAAAAAGTAAAGATGCCCCATGCAATAAGCATTGCCCCAATTTCTTTATCTCCAAACTTAAAAATTTCCAATGCTCCACTTAATTCTATTAAAGCAAATGCCAGCCAAAAATGAGCCATAG
>CAZNGK010000024.1:0-14547 GCA_964572575.1 uncultured Thermoplasmatales archaeon
TAGCAAAACAAGTCATGCTAACAGTAATTTTTAGCCAACATGCGGAGATACTGGTAAAAAATTGGATGCTGGCACAGTAATGAATTATGACTTATAATACTTTGTAAAATGAGATTATTTGTGAAGTTGTGTGGTGTTAAGGTTTCTGATAGATAATTTTTATGAAAGATTGTTCTCCAAAAAGTAGAATAACTGATGATGGAGATATGACAACTGAAATATCCCAACACAATCATTCTCCTAATTTTCGTTAAGTTAACGGCACTGAAGTTGTTTATGATCTAAATATTGTGAAGTCTAAAATATTGTGAAGTCTAAATAATCCATCGGCTCATCAATCTGCCCATTAATTTTTATAATCTTGCTTCATGACATCCGATGAGTATATATATGCGTCCACATTGTATATTTGGAGGTAGGAAAATGAAAAAATTTAAAATAGGCAAAATGAGTCTTTTAATAATTACACTGTTTTCTATGATTGCAGCAACAACCACCCCTGTATTTAATCCTCTATCTGTAAACAATTCTAATGAAACAACTGATTATGAGAAAATTGAGTTGGAAGAACCTTTTAAAAATGTAGATATAGGAATGTATCAAAGATATGACACCATTTATGTGCCTACTGAAGAAGTTGTGCTTGCAGGTGAGCAGAATGATATAGGATATAATGTGGATACTGGAGATCAAGTAAGGAGAGCCCTTCCTGTATATGTTGGCGAACCTGTAGATGCAAGGGTGCCTGGAAGAGGACGCACTGGCTCTTTAGACCCAACTAAGGGAGATAACGATGATTGGTATTCCTTCTCAGTGTGTGAGGGACAAACTATTCAGGCATCATTGCAGAGCTCCGAAAATTATGGCTTTGAACTTGCAGATGTGGATGGCATCACAATTGAAAGCGGTTATACCGCAGAGGAAACAGGCACATATTTCATTCATATCTTTGCCAATGAAGGCGCAGGAGCAGGCGAATATACTTTCAGCATAACATTGAGCGGGCAAAATGATGCTGGTTCTGGAAAAGATGCAGGAAATTCTATTAATTCTGCCACTTCAATAACTCCAGGCACATACTCTGGCTATCTGGATTATACTGACTGGGAGGACTGGTATAGCTTCAATGTAAATGCTGGAGAGGGAATAACAGTAACGTTAGAATGCCCAGCTAGATCAGATTATGATATACACCTCTACAATCCAAATGGAGAATGGGTTTACAGTGCCCAATATTATGGAGATGATACTCTCGAATATCCATCAGATATGTCAGGAACATGGAAAATCAAGATTGATATATTCCCAGGATGGGATACAAGCAAATGGCCAGATAACTACTTCCTGTATGGCTCTGGTGCATATGAACTTACATTAAGTTTGGGTGGTACATATGACAAACCTTTGGACCCATATCCACAGCCTGACATAACACCTGTTGCACAGACATTTATTGTGAATGATGACCCAACAAGTAATAAAGATGAGTATGCATACCTTGCAGCAGTTCCTGCAGCAAATTACATTGAAAATGGCAAGAGATATGTCTCACCCATAGTTTATAAAGGTGTAGACTATGTGCCAAACTGGTTCCTTACAGTTGATGACACAACTCAATACCTGCTTGATGACTGGAATGCCTATTTAGCAAGACATGGAGTTACTGCAACAGAATATACATTGCTAAGCGATCCAGTTAAAGCAGCAGCTGATATTGCAACAAAGAAATGGAGTTCTTCATCAACTGCAGTTGTTGCAGTTGATGGAAGCGATTTTGAGGATGAAGTAACGAAGGTAATTGACCAGGATGCAACACTCAATATACAGCAAAAGATAACGAGGCTTTCCCCAAGCAGTAAGAAACTCAAAGATATTGGAGGAAATCTTGGAGTTCCAATGTTTATTGGTTCAAAATGGGGAGCTATTCATTTAATTGCCACAGGTGATCAATTCAGAGGAGATACAGGAGTAATAACTCCAAGATATGAAGCAATAATGGAAGACTGGTGGCCTTCTCCATATGACGTTGCAGGTCCAGACTCTGATACATTTTTCCCGATAGTGCTTCCAGGATTATGGATTCCATATGTTACAAGTGCAAGTGGGCTTGAAGAATTTCAGATTATAAAATACTCAGGAGACAGGTATAAGATACCTGTCGATTCCACTGACTGCAGTTTAAATGTAACCATTACAACATCTGAGCCAACACATCTAATTGTATATCTTGTAGACCCCTATGGTAATATAAGGAGACCATCAACTCCACACTGGAATGGAGGACCAATAAATCCGATACATATATGGAATGGTGGACATTGGGAGGAGATAGGTTTCGATAATTGGAGAGCATGGAAGATGGAACCGCATACTGAATTTTCCGTAGAAGTTCATCATCCAATGCCAGGAAAATGGACAGCAATAGTTGTTTCCTTCTACGGCGAAGACAGTGGTTCTGTCAGCTATCATATTACTGCAACAATAAGACATCATAATCCAAAGAGGATAGCATCTGCATTGTCTGCAGCAAATGCAGCAGTCATTGCTTCATTAAAGCATGCCCCATTGCTCTATGTAAAGGAAGACAGCGTGCCATCTGAAACATCAAATGCAATTTCACAACTTGGAGTTTCAAACATAATATTCGTCAACATCGATGGCGTAAGCAGTGCAAGCTTGCCTGGAAGTGTAACTGAATACAGAACAATGAAAGAAGTAGTTGACGCAATAAAAGGAGATGCAAATTCAGAGAATTTCATTACAATAACCTCTCTTGCAACTGGAGACGGTTATTTTGCTCCAGCAGCAATGGCAGCAGCTTATCATGGAAGTCCTGTGCTAAACATTGGAGAGGCAGCAGAGGCATATGATATAATTGATAAGGCAAGAGCATGGCGTGAATATGCTGGGGATTATTATCATGGATGCCGTTCCCTTGGATATCTGCCAATGATGAATGAAGAATTTGATTTAATTGAAGCGCTGAAGGATTTGTTCTTCAATCAGAGTGTGCCATCACCTGGATTTGATTTGAAATTAAGATGGTTCTCGGCAATACATGATGGAATTTACAACAATCTTACACTTAAATATGGACTTGATTTAGATGGACAAGAGGCTTATCTATTTGTTTCACCTCGTGATGAAGATATTCGTGACATTGTTTGCAGGGCAATGACAGGAAATAGGTCATTTGCAGGACATATTCCTGTTAAAACACCTGCATTTGCTTCCGATATCATCTGCAGAGACATACTTTACCCAGCAATAATATTTGCAAATCCTGGAAGAAATGTGACGACTTCACAGCTCATGAATTATCCTGACGGCTATCAGTGGAAAGGAAATGATGGAAAGCAGTATCCAAATTATGCAAGCAGAGAACTTAAAAGAATATTCTCATCGCGTGGAAGATTCTATGAAGGACACTGCATATGGGACAATCTGCGTGATAGATACAACCAAGGAGTAAGTATAAGCTATTACTCGGGTCATGGAACAGGAGGCTCAGGAATATCAGCTCAATACAGAAATGTTGCTGAGCAATTCCCATATGCAGAGCTTAGACATGAACATTTGAAGGATTTTGAATGGTGGGACGCATGGCGTGGCTACAGTGGATATGACGACAAGCAAACGAAAACGGCGAGATGGGGAGGACCCTCAGGCTATAATGCAGAAGAGCCAAGCCTCTATGATATCATTCATTTCAAATGGATAGATGAGGCATTGGATAATCTACACAGCGAACTTGAATTCTGGAGCTCCTGTACCACTGGCTCACATTTTGGACCAATAGTTTATCTCTCGCATGGCTCTGCTCTATGGTATGGTAACTGTGGCTCTGCATATGGTGTACAAGATGATTTACATAACAACTGGATATTCTATGAAGTTCTGACAAAAGGAGAAAGTGTTGGAAAGGCACAATCAAAATATCTCTGGATATTCAACCGTGATTTCACAACATGTGATCCAACAACATTATATGGACCATCAACTATGTTTCAGGGAGGTCTATCAAATGTTGAAGCACTGTATGGTGATCCAACAATGACATGCTATGCCCCCGACTGGATTGAACCAGAACCAGTAATGCCATAAACTCTCTCCTTCTCCTTTTCTTTTTATAAAGAACAGGATTGGTTACCATAGCATTTTTTATATTTATTCTCGTATTAAGTTATTAAGGATCCCTTATTTTGCATTTCCGTCAATGAAGATGGCTCTTTAAACAGCAATATTTACGCATCTTTACCATTTCTGCTTTTAAACATTCACAAGTTCTTCATTGCAAAAAACCCAAATGTTTATATTCCTTTTTTTTATAATAATTGTGGAAAAATTAGAAAAATTGAAAGAAAAGAGGAATGCAATTATACTTGCTCATAATTATCAACGCCCAGAAATACAAGATGTTGCAGATTTTGTTGGTGATTCTCTTGCCCTGGCAATGAAAGCCCAGCAAACTGATGCAGATGTTATTGTTTTTTGCGGTGTGGATTTCATGGCAGAATCTGCAAAAATACTGAATCCAGATAAAATTGTTTTGCATCCAGACAAGGGGGCAAAATGCCCTATGGCGGCAATGGTTGACGCAGAATCATTAATCAAGCTGAAGGAAAAATATGGCTATGATATTGTTTCTTACATAAACACCACTGCTGAAGTTAAGGCAGTAAGCGATATATGCTGCACATCTTCAAATGCAGTGAAAGTAGTTGGAAGTATGCCAGATGGAGTTATATTTAATCCTGATGAAAACCTGGGAAAATATGTAATGAGGTTTGTAAAGGATAAAGACATTGTTCTGTGGCCTGGATTTTGTCCAACTCATGAGGGTATCACAAAGAAAGATGTATTAGAATTAAAGAAAAAATACCCAGAAGCTGAGATTCTTGTACATCCTGAATGCACAGAAGATGTTATTGATATTGCAGATAAAGTAGCTTCTACTGAAGGTATGGTAAAATATGCAAGGCAGGCAGATGCAATGCAATTTATTGTAGCAACAGAAAAAGAGTTATGTTACAGAATGAAAAAGGAAATGCCCGAAAAAGAATTTTATCCTGTTGCCAATGCAGTATGTCCAACGATGAAAAAAATAAACCTTGATAAAGTTATAGAATGTCTCGAAAACATGAAGCCAGAAATAGTGCTTGATGATGAAATCATTGAAAAAGCAAAAAAACCTTTGCAAAGAATGTTAGAGATCGGAAGAGGAGATTAATTTTTTTATTTTATTGCAGTACTTGCAGAAATTCTCGCTTTCGAAATTTCCTTCTGCAATCTCTTTTGTGATTTCATCTATATATTTCTCCATCTCTGGATGTTTATATAACATTTCCCTTTCCTTCCCTCTAAAAGAAGAAATGTAATGGCTAACTGCTCCCTGGGTTATGCCCAATAACTCAGATATTTCAACTTGTCTTTTATTGTATTCCTTTGCAAGCTTTATTGCAATCTCCGCCCTTATAGCAGGAATAATCTTATTCGCCATCTCTTCGCATGGAAATTTCATAATAGAAAACCTTAAATGCTTTTTAACTATTACGGTGTAATAATGAAAAGAGTATATTTGGATCACGCAGCCACAACTCCTGTTGACTCTGAAGTGATAGAGGAAATGTTACCTTTTTTTAGAAAAAAATTTGGAAATGCTTCAAGTTTGCATTCTTGGGGGAGGGAAGCAAGGCAGGCTTTAGAGCAGTCAAGGCAGAAAGTTGCAAAATTGATAAATGCAGATGCTGACGAAATCATATTTACAGGAAGTGGAACAGAAAGCGATAATCTGGCAATAAAAGGAATAGCATTTAAACATGGAAAAGGACATATTATAACAAGTAAAATAGAGCATCCTGCAGTTCTTGAGACATGCAAATACTTAGAAAAGAAAGGATTCGAAATAAGTTATTTGCCAGTTGATAGATATGGCTTGGTAAATGTTGAAAAGATGAAGGAGGAAATAAGAGATGATACAATATTAATTTCAATTATGCATGCAAATAATGAAATTGGAACGATAGAGCCAGTAGAGGAGATAGGTAAAATAGCAAAAAAGCATGGCATAGTTTTCCATACAGATGCTGTTCAGACTGCTGGAAAAATAGAGTTAGACATGAAAAAAATGAATGTTGACCTACTTTCTATCTCTTCGCATAAAATTTATGGTCCGAAAGGTGTTGGAGCTTTATATATAAGGAGGGGAATAAAACTGGAGCCAATTTTACATGGAGGAGGGCATGAGCATGGCATAAGATCTTCAACAGAAAATATCGCTGGCGTTGTTGGCTTCGCCAAAGCATGTGAGTTAGCTAAAGTAAGATTGAAAAAGGATACTGCAAAGATGATAAGGCTGAGAGATAAGATAATAAAAAATGTGCTTGAAATAGAAGAAGCATATTTGACTGGTCATCCAGAGAAAAGATTACCTAATAATGCGAGCTTCTACTTTAAGGGAATAGAGGGGGAAAGCTTAGTTTTAATGCTTGATGCAAAAGGCATAGCAGCTTCAACTGGCTCAGCATGTTCATCAAAAAAACTTCAAGCCTCTCATGTTTTGCTTGCTATAGGAGTAAAGCCGGAAGACGCACATGGTTCACTTCGCCTAACACTTGGCAGAGAAAATGAGGAGGAAGATGTTGACTACTTGCTGAATGTTTTACCAGATATTGTTCAAAAGTTAAGGGAAATCTCTCCAATGTGGAAAAAGGGGTAAATTTAAAATCATATGACTCGATGATTTTAACTATAGATAAAATTTTACTGCAAGCTTCATTACCTCCTCTTTTACATTTTTCCCTCTATATATCCCCGCTATAAGGTGGGCAATTTCATTCATTTCATTTTCTTTCATGCCAATATAAGTTGCTTCAGCTACTCCTATTCTTCCTATGCAATCAATAAAAATATGATTTTTTTCCAATTTTTTATAAAATTCTCTGCTTTCTTCAGGTGACAAATCAAGCAATATTTGATGACTTTCAGTAAATTCCTTTTCTGAAAATTTTACTGGCACTCCATTCTCATACAAGCTATTTGCCAAAAATTTTGCATTTTTTACAATCTGCTCTGCATATTCTCTCCCTCTTTCATACATTTCTTCCATGACTATGCCCAAACAGGCAATTCTATTTATATGAGGATTGTCAATCAATGCAATACCTTCCTCATAATCAAAAAGAAGATAGGAAGCAAGCTTTTCTGCCATTTCATCGTTATTTGTCAAAATTATTCCTCCCTGTGGTCCAGGAAAAGATTTGTGTGTTGAACCAACCATTATATCTGCTCCTTCTTCCAGAGGTTGTTGAAATTTTCCTCCTGCAATTAAACCAAGAACATGTGAGGCATCATACACAATTACTGAATCAAATTTTTTTGATATACTCTTTAATGGGTGAGGAAAAAGTATAATGGATGAGGCAATTAAAACAAGAGGTATCTCCTTTCTTTCCAATATTTCTTTTCTCTCCAATTTTTCATCATCTATAACATAATCCTTCATTGGCAATGGGTAGGGCTTTCTTTCAAATTTTTTGAATCCAAATGGATAGCCACCATGTTCCTTTGGTATGCATGCAATTTCATCTCCTGCCTTTGTAAATGAAAAAATAATAGCTAAGTCACATATATTGCCAGATATAGGAGCTACAAAAGCATGTCTTGCATTAAAAATTTTTCTTGCAAGCTTTTCCACTTTCTCATATATTTCAATGGCATATCTGCTTCCTCCATACCATTCATTTCCATATCTCCCTGCCAAATCACTTGCCAATGCATTTAATGCCTTGTCAGATAATCTATTTTCGGAAGCAATTAAATTTATTCCAGAAAGTTTGTGTTCCTCATGCTTTTTGATCAATTCCTTTATCTCTTCTTTCATCAATTCCTTTATCTCTTCTTCCATACTGCATAAATTATAATTGCTATAATAATTATGATTATGGCTATTGAAATTGCTGAGCCACCTCCTACTCCTTCAGATGCGCTTATAAGATATACAGGAACTTCTACATATCCCTTCTCTCCTTTTTCTGGAGAATAATATGTAACATTGAGCCATCCATATGTCCTGCTAATCTCTTCAGCTGTAATTGTAACTCTGAAGGATTTTGTCGAATGAGAAGGAACATTTACCGTTTCATCATAAATAAATGAAAACCCACTCACATTTTCCTTTTCAATTTCTATGGTAAGAGGAGCATTGCAATTATTTGTGATATTTAAATAAACTGTTCTGCTCTCTCCCTTTATAAGAGATATGCTTGAGGGAAATTCTACTTCAATCCCTCTGTCATAAAAATCCTGCATGATGTAGGTGCTTTTCTCATTCTCAGCTCCATTTATCAAAAAATTTCCATCTGTATATGCACGAATGGTAAGAGGATATTCAATAAATGCTTCCGTTTCCTCTCTTGCAAGTATTTTCAGTTCCACATTTTTGCTCTCTTCTCCACCAAAAAGCCCCATTGGATTAAGTTGAACAGAATCCTTAGATAATGTAACAATAGCCCAGGATGGTGATTCCACTTCCAGATAAATTGTCAGGGGCAGAGGAAGGAAGGCGCCAAACCCCCAGCTGAAGGTTATATTAACTTCTGTAGCAACTTTTTCTCCTAAAGGTACAGGAGGAATGGAATCATCAAATTTTATTTCAATATCTGAGGAAACAAAGCATGCATTGGCATACGGGAAAATCAGTATAAATATCAGCGTGAATAGGAGCGGTATAAAGATTTTTTTCATAGTATTATAACAATTTTATATAATAAATTTTCAGTTAATTTTCAGTTACTATTTTAGGTGCATGTTCATTTTATACGTAAGCTCTCTAATTTCTGAATAAAAAGCGAAACAGATATTGTTCACGAATAATTTCCTAACATTATTATACCTCTCATTCACTTTTTAAAAATTAAATTTTGATTATCATTTCAAATGTGAAATAGTTTGTCGCCATAAGGAGAATTTTCCCAACCTTTAAATATATCTCATCATTGTATATAATTGTCATGAAATTCCTTATTATGGATGATGAACCAGATGATAGAAAACTTGCAATAAAATATTTAAAGGAAGAATTTCCTCATGCTGAATTTGTTGAAATTTACACTCAAAAACAGTTTTATGATGAAATGGAGGAAGGGAACTACGATGTTGTATTAACTGATTACCAGCTTCACTGGACAAATGGAATAAAAGTGCTTAGAGAAGTTAAAAAAAGGAAACCATTCACTCCACTCATTATGCTTACAGAGAGCGAAACAGAAGAAATAGTTGTGGAGGCGATGAAAAGTGGTCTGGATGATTATGTGTTAAAGACACCAGAACATATCGTGCGCCTGCCGGCAGCAGTAAGGGTGGCAATAGAAAAAGAAGACATCAGGAAAAAGGAGAGAATGCTTTATACAATTGTTGAGAATGCAAAGGAAGCAATAGTTAGTGTTGATGCAAAGGGAAATATTATTTATATAAATAAGGCAACTGAAGAAATTTTTGGATGGAAAGCTGAGGAACTGATAGGAAAGCACATGTCTATTCTTGCTATTGATTCTGAGGAGCAGAAAAAACAATTTAAGGAAGCTATAGAAAAAGGATGGGCAAGGTTCGAGACCATTCGCAAGGATAGGAATGGAAATGAAATACCTTTGATTATGACTGTAGTTCCTTTTAAAGATGAAAAAGGTAATTTAATATTCTCCTCTGCAATAATGATTGACATAAGAGAAATAAAGGAATATGAGCAAAAAATAGAGCATCTCAATGAAGTTCTTAAGGCTATCAGAGACGTTAATCAACTAATTACAAAAGAGAAAAAAGCAGAAAAGCTTTTGAAAAAAGCATGTGAAAAACTTACAGAAGTAAGGGACTATGATGGCGCCTGCATTCTATATGATGATAGAATCTATGTTGCTGGAGATAAAAAGAAGTGCAAAAAAGTGCTTAAATTCATTAAGGATAAAGGAATAGAAGAAGAGATAAAAGGGAAAAATAAGAAAATCCTGCGTAAATTTAATGGCGTCTATTTTCTTGCCATGTCATTTTCTAAAGATGGAATAAATATCTTGCTTTATGTTATTCGTTCAAAAAAGTTTGGTAAGGAGGAGGTGAATTTACTTAAGGAAATTTGTGGAGATATTATATTCGCTTTGTATACGATAAAAGTCGAGAAAGAGTTGAGAGAAGAAGAAAAACTTACAAAAACAATTTTATCTGCATCTCCTGTAGGTATCGGTTTTACAATAAATCGAATTCTGGGATGGGCTAATGACACAATGTATGAAATGACAGGTTATACACCTGAAGAAACTCTGGGTAAAAGTGCAAAAATATTGTATGAGAATGATGAAGAATACGAGAGAGTTGGAAAGGAAATTGAGAAAGCTTTCAAAAAGGGAGAGGCTGCAGAAATAGAAACAAAATGGAAGAGAAAAGATGGAAGCATGTTTGATTGCTATCTGCGTATACATCCAATAAATCCAAAAAAACCTGAGGAAGGCACAGTTGTTGCTGCAGTTGATATAACAGAATTAAAAAAGGCAAAAGAAAATCTAGAAGCAATATTTAACTCAATAAGTGACCCTATGCTCGTAATGGCTAGGGACCATACAATTCTGGATGTAAATCCTGCAGTTTTAAAAATTCTCGGAAAGGAAAAAAAAGATATTATAGGAAAGAAATGTTATGAAATTTTTCATGAAATTGAAAGAGCCATTGAAAATTGTCCAATGGAAAAGCTACTTAACTCAAAAAAGGCAGAGACAGAAACAGTGAGAATGGAGACAGTTGACGGCATATATATGGTTACAGTTTCTCCTATCTTTGTTGATGGAGAGATAACAAAGATAATTCATCATGCAAAAGATATCACTGAATTAAAACAACTGATGAAAGCATTAGAGGAAAGCGAGGAGAAATACCGCATACTTGCAGAACATAGCACAGATGGAATATTTCTTGCTATTGGATATAAACCAGTTTACGCAAATCCTGCTTTATTAAAAATTCTTGGAGTGAAATCTTTTGATGAATTGAAGAAGAAAAATTTATTGGAATTTCTTCATCCAGAAGATGCAAAAGAAATAATGAGAGATGTCAGTCGTTCGTTGAAAGGAGAAATTGCAGTTAAAAAATATGAAGTAAGGGCAAAAAGGATGGATGGTAAGGAAATTTTCATTGATTTATCCATGAGTAAAGTAATGTTTGAAGGGCAACCTCATGCCTTAGGTATAGTAAGAGATGTAACAGAGAGGAAAAAATTAATAGAGGAATTGAAAGAAAGTGAGGAAAAATATCGTGCCATTGTTGAACAAAGCCATGATGCAATTTATATTTACAGAGGCAACAAATTTTTATTTGTTAATGACAGAGTGAGTGAAATAACTGGCTATAGCAAAGAAGAGCTATATGATGTTGACGTATGGGAGTTAATACATCCTGATGATAGAGAGAAAATAATGGAAATAGCAAAAAAAAGGATGAAAGGTGAGCAAGTACCCCCAACTTATGAGGCAAGAGTTGTAACCAAGGAGGGAGAGATAAAACAATGTGAGTTTGCAGTAACGTCTATCACTTATGGAGGAAAATATGCTGCCCTGGGAGTGGTAAGAGATGTAACTGAAAGAAGGAAAATGGAGGAGGCTTTAATAGAAAGTGAAGAAAAGTTCCGTAATCTTGTAGAGAATGCTTACGATGCCATCTATATTATTACTCCTGAAGGCTTTGAGTATGTAAACCCTGCTTTTGAGAAACTCACTGGCTACACATCAGATGAACTTACAAGAAAAGAGTTTAATTTCTGGAGTTTAATTCATCCAGATGATATAGAATTAATAAGGGAGAGGGAAAAAGCAAGAGAAGAAGGAAAGAAAATTCCAAGCAGATATGAATTCAGGGTAATAACAAAAGATGGAAAAACAAGAATTGTTGAAGTAGCAACTGTTGATATTAGTACAAAAGGGAAAATAAGAGTAATGGGTATATTAAGAGATATAACAGAACGAAGGAAAGCAGAGGAGGAAATACAAAAACTTTCGCAACTTCATTATGTTATTGGTATGAACATAAATAGGAGCGAGAGCATTGAGCAATTGTGTAAAAGTTTATTGAAAGATGTGAAGGAAATAATCAATATTGAATACGCAAATATTTTCATATATAATGAAAATAAGAAAATTCTCACTCCAGTTGCATATGTTGGTTATCCAGAAGAGATTGCAAGAATAATGATTAAAGAATATTTCGTGGATGATAAACAGCCATGGGAAGCTGTGAAAGCATGTTTGAAGGGAAAAGAGAGGTATATCAAGAACGTGCAAAAATATAAAGCTCTTTCCTCCAACAAAGAGCTTTACAGGAAATATGATATCAGAGAGCTTTACACTATTCCTCTAATTTCGAGAGGAAAAATACAGGGAATAATGCAAATGGCTTCAACCCCAAGAACCCCTTTAACAGAAGATAAGAGAAGATTGTTGAAAAATATAGCAGAGGAAATAGCAGCAGGAATTGCAAAAATAATGGTGGAAGAGGAGCTGAAGAAAAGCGAAGAAAAATATCGCACATTGGTGACAGATGCAGCAGAAGGAATTTACAGAACAACAATTGATGGAGAAATTCTTGAGATAAATCCAGCAGTTGCAAAAATGTTTGGATATACTCAAAGTGACTTTTTAAAAATAAAAAATGTTGAAAGTACTTATAGAGAGCCTGAAAAAAGAAAAGAGTTTATTGAAGAGTTAATGAAAAAAGGAGCAGTTAAAGATTATGAGATAGAATATATAAGGAGAGATGGGAGAATTTTGATTGCGAGAGAATCTGCAAGATTAACTGAAGGAGGAGTCATTGAAGGTATTATGCATGATGTTACAAAGGAGAGGCTTTATAGGGAAAAATTGGAGGCGCTGGCGGAGGTGTCTAGTTCGCTGTTGGGAAAAATAGAGATAGAGGAGTTATATGATATAACGTTGCGTACAATTCTCAGAATAATGGATGCAGATGGAGGAATAATTTTTGAATGCGATGGAAAAGAATTGCAATTAAAGAAAGCCATAGGAATAAGTAAGGAGTATGTGAGGAAGTATAAAACAATTAAACTTGGCGAACATCTCGTTGGCAAAGTTGCAAAAACAAAGGAAGCAATTTTGGTTGTTGATAGTTTAAAGGATGATAGAAGCACCGTTAGTGTGATAAAAAGTGAAAAATATCGTTCTGCCATTGTAGTCCCTGTTTTGCTTGAAGAAAAGGTATTTGGGGTCATTGGCATTATCTCCCGCAAGCCACAACATTTTACAGGAGCAGATGTGGACACACTCCAGACAGTGGCGAATCATCTTGCCTCCGCCATAAATGTTGCAAATATGCACCAGCAATTGCTTAAGGCATTGGAACAGGAAAGAGAATTTAAAATGAGGACAGCTCATTACTTTTTCAATCCCATAGCCATTGCAAAGGGCTATCTAGAACTTGCAATTGAAGGAAAAGACGGGAAGGAAAAAATATTAAAAGCAATTGAGGCTATAAATAGAGTGGAGAAGGTTATAAAAAATGTAACTCAAAAGGGTGAGATACATGAATAAAAAAATACTGATAGTTGATGATGAAAAGGATATACATGAATTGCTTAAAGTTCATCTTGAAAGAATAAAGGGAGTAGAAGTGGTAAGTGCTTATTCCGGAGAGGAAGCAGTCAAAATATATGGAGAATTAATGGAAAAGGGAGAGAAACCTTCTTTGGTTATAATGGATTTGAATTTATCTGGGAGAGACAACATGGATATAATTGATTTGCACAAAGATGGTTTAGATGAAAGATTAGATGGAGTAAGGGCAACAGATAAAATTTTGAAGATGGATCCAGACGCAGTAATATGGGGCTATACTGCATGGTTTGATACTGATTGGGCAGAAAAATTGAAAAAAATAGGGGCAAAGAAAATTTTTGGAAGAGCTACGCCATTCAAAGAATTTGCAAATATGGTGGAGATGTTCTTAAAAGAGGGCTAATTACCTTTATCTTTACCTTTTATATCCTATTTTACGTAGAAATTCCTTTCTTTCTCTCTGATCTTCCTCGCCTTCTATACCTTTACTTTTGTATCCATCTACTACGCCTATTATAGCTCTCCCTATTTCATTACCATTTTTTGTCTCATAAATCAGTACTTTTGTTGGATTTGCAGTTGCACAATATATCCTGCATACTTCTGGCACATTCTTTATAGCATTCAGCACATTTATAGGATAGCAGTTCTTCATAAATATGATAAAGGAATGTCCAGCTGAAATTTTCTCTGCATTTTTTATTGCGAGATGTATCATTTCATCATCATTTCCATCATATCTTATTAGGCATTTACCGGATGCCTCACAAAATGCTATTCCAAATTTTGCATTTGGCACATTTACCATGACTTCATATAAATCTTCAACGCTTTTAATGAAATGAGTCTGTCCTAAAATGAAGTTTATTTCTGCTGGCTTTTCTATCTCCACTTCCTGAATCATGATGTTAAATGAAACTAAAAATTTAATTATTGCGATTAGGAA
>CAZNGK010000025.1:0-5191 GCA_964572575.1 uncultured Thermoplasmatales archaeon
AAATGGCCAAGGCATTGGAATTGGGTAGAATTTTGTTACTCCTGCTAAATCGGTTGCATTTATGTAAATTGGTGTATCTTTTGTGATATATGTATATGTCATAGATATTCCTGTTATTGTTACATTATCTATTTCATACCACCAGCTCCAAGTAGGAGCATAATAATGCCATCTTATAATGACATTTGAATTTCCTACATAAGGTGTCAAATCAATTGTAACCAATTCGCCTGGCCCATATGCGTCATGATCTTCATCCCAGTGAAGCAGATTTGTCCATGTGATTCCTCCATCTGTACTTATATCAACATCTGCATAATCGCCTCCACCAATATCATTATATGAAGCTATAAATGTGAGAGTTGCACTTCCATAACCTGATAGGTCAATGGAAGGAGTACATAATTCTGTATCCATTACGCTACCTGAACCACACCAATCACTATCTGCGTCCATGCAATGACCATATCCTCCTGCATAGTTATTTCTACCTGTAGTATCGTTCCTCATCCATACACAATCACCACCATTATTTACAATTGTCCATCCTATCAAAGGAAAATCTTCAAAATCTTCAGAGAGTAATGTAACTTCTTTTTTCGTTCTGTAATTAGGTTCTCCATATTCTTTCGCTACCACAGGCGGACTATCATCAACAAAATGAGTTTGATTATTAATTTCTTCGACATTGCTTGCATTATCTACGCTAAAATATTCAATATAATGGATACATTCCTCGTGAAAGTAAATTGGTCCAAAATCAACTGGATTGCTTGGATTATATGAACGATAAATATACCAGTAACCCTGATAATCTCCTGGATAGTATGGTCCACTTAAATATGTAATATTATGGTTTCCACAATATACATCTGTGTCACTATTAGGATGCCAGCTTCCATTCCATATGCGATAATAAGTTGCATTTATTCCAGATGGATCTGTTGTAGTTGCGTTCAACCATATCGGCGTATGCGTTGTAACCCATTCATCACTTGCTCCATAGGACGGAGAACCGACTTCCTTAGTGGTTTCAACTCCTGTCTGAGCTTGAGTATATATTGCCAGAATGACAACTAATAATGTCCCAATTACAGCAAGAGCCCCCTTCTCCAAAAACTTATTTTTTGCTCCCATCTCTTTCCCCCCTTTATAGTAAAAGCTTTTTATTTTTATAATTTTTTGTTTTCATCGTTAAAATGAATGACAATTTACTTTATACACATGCAGTCATCAATTATTCCAATCTCTAGAAATTTCCAACAATTCATCTCCATCAAGTTGATTGAAACGGGTTTTCTTCCATTATAAGTTACTTAACCCTTTCTCGTTTCAGTTTGCTCCCACAATTTGGACATTCTTTTATGCGAGATGCACAACTTTCATGGAATGTTGCTCCACATTTGCACCTGACTATTTCAGCTCCTTCCTTAAATCTTCCCAGACATACAAGACATTTCTCTTTCTTCTCTCCTTTTTCGATAACAATTTCCTTTTTCCTATACAGGAGGAAATATAATGCAACAGCTAAGAGAATGAAAATGAGAATCAAAAAGTAAAGATAGTTAATTTTTTTCTCTCGTGAAGGAGTGGAATTGACATAAAAAACTTTTGTACTATCACCAATTACAATCTCCACTTTATTCTTCTTCTCTGCTTTAAAATAAAATCCCACCTTTTTCTCCTCTCCATGAGATATATTAAAAATTGCAAATCCAACAAGCATATCATTCACATATAGAGAACAGTTTGCATCCTTGCCATATCCACCATCATTTCTAACCTCTACTTCTATATATACATTATCTCCTTCACTAAAATTCTTTGGGAAATAACTTACATTCTCCAATACAAACTCTGGCGATAAAACAGATATAATCATCGATGTCTCATTACTGGCTCCATTATCATCAATAACCAGAAGGCTTACAGTATAGTTCCCTTCTTTACTATATACATGCGTAGGATTTTTTTCATAACTTATATTTCCGTCGCCAAAATCCCATGTGTGATTTACAATAACTCCATCATCATAACTCTGACTGATAAAATGCACTTCCACACCAGGCGATGGGTGATATGGAGTGAAATTAAACAATGCAACAGGATTTTCATTTATTTCAACAAAATAAGCTATCAAATTTTTATCTGAATCCATTGTAATGTAAATAGTTGAATCTGTTCCATCTTCATTCCCCTCCCAATGACTGAATGAATAACCTTCATTTGCATTTGCTGTCACTTCAACTAAAGTTCCCTCCTCATATTTGCCTCCTGCAGGATTCAAAACAATAGAGCCAGCATTTGCAGGGGAAACTGTAACTGTTAATGTGTATAAAGGAGGGGTAACTGAAATTGTTACTGTATCGTATGCCACAGCACCTTCATTGTCTATCACTGAAAAATTGGCAACATAAGTGCCTGCATTAACATAATTATATTGCCTTGTTGTTGGCAGATTTCCAGAGCCATTATACTCTGCTATGCCATCGTTGTCAACATCAAGCTTCCAGAAAACTATGTTTCCACCTGCGTCACTTGCATTCATAAAAAAAGTAACTTTTAAAGGAGCGTTTCCAGATGGTGGCGATGCCTGCAAAGAACATTTTGGAGGTGTATTTTCCTTTGTTGTAAAATGCCATATTGGAGATGTTACGCTTACAATGCCATCGCTTACAACAACATACCATGAATAAGTGGTGTTATAGCTTAAGTCATTCCATGTAATGCTTGCATTGCTTCCTGATGCAACATTACTTACAGTTCCAATTAAACCATTGCTTACATTATAAAAACTCACATTCATTAAATCTCCATCTGCATCGCTTACTTCCACACTAAGCAGTGGATTTAATGAAATACCTGTGCTTCCATTAGATGGAGAGAGAAGCGTTATAGATGGAGGAGAATTTGTTATATTAAACGAATAATTAAGCCATCCAATATTTCCTGCTTCATCTCTTGCCCTTATCCTGAAAATGTAATTTCCTACAGAAAGTTCATAATTTTTTTCAAGAACATGATCCCATGAGCTCCAGTTGCTATAGCCTTCCAGCATATAGGAAAATAAAATATTTTCTGGTAACGTAACATCATCAGTGGCATTCCACTTAAAATGCACATGCATATCATGGGCTGAGGGGGCGTCAACAAGGTTAATTACTGGCTTTTCTCCATCAACTATTATGCTACCATTAATTATTTCCAGTTCAGTTGCGTTTCCTTCTTCATCTGAGAGTGTGGCATTTGTAATATTCAGATAGGACATGCCTTCTCCCACTGCTTCCACTATAATCCTTGCAAAAATTCCACTTTCATTTGTTGAATTGCCAGAAAATGCAACAATATTGTAGACAGCTCCATTCTGATTATCTATTTCAGTAAAATTTTCTTTAATATCATCAACCCAGTACTCAAACATAAATCCATTAGCCACATCTAACACATGAATAACATTCCCGTCGAAAACAACATCGCATTGCGCCCCAGCCACATCTTGCTGCGGGATAATACTAATATTTATTTCGATTGTTTCTCCTGGCTTTATCACGCTTACTGAAGGCTCTATTCTCATTATATTTTTTGCCTCAGAGTCGATAAAAAGTAGAATAGGAAGGAGGAATAAAATCAGCATGAGTTTTCTCATTCTATCCCGTCCAGTTTTTTATTATCTCAATAACATCATCTACATCAACTATGCCATCGTCATTGACATCTGCCCTTGGATCCCAGCTTTCATCTCCAGGAGTTTGCATCCAGTGCATCATTACAAATAAAATGTCTTCTATACCAACTTTTCCATCTCCATTTGCATCCCATGGATAATATATTTTGCATATTGCTTTTGGTACTGTGCTCCCATTTGGCAATGGCTCATGCTTTCCGAGCTTATCATATGCAACAGTATAGAACTGATAATAGCCATCTTCCATCATTTCAAAATGCCAAGTATAATCGATGCTCCTTTCCCCATAATAAATCCAGCTACCCCAGCTTACGTTGTCTTCACTATATCTATAATAAAGCTTTACCTTATCCACACCAACCCCTATATCTCCTGCATATGCAATAATATCAACGCTTCTTCCATGAATTTCATATGGGGTAATCTGCTCAATGAGAGAAAATGGAGTAAAGCAGTCAACATACACATCATTCCATTTTATGTCCTCTTCATTTCCTGCATTGTCAATGCTGTAGAACTCAATTTCATATTTTCCACATCGTGAAAAGCCATATAGTTCACCAAGTTCTGCAAGATTAATTGGACAATATGGTGGGTAAGCATTCCATACTCCATATTCCTGCCAGTCAAAGAGCATGCGCCATCCGCCATCCAGCCATTTAAAGATTCTGTAATAAGTTACGTTAACGCCTGAACCATTATCTGTAGCAACAAGGCTGATTGTTGTATTCTCCAATATATAGTGTAAAAGATATGTGCCTCCCAAAAACGTTATGTTCACTACCTTTCCATGAAATTGTTTGTATGTCTCTGGAGGATATGCATGTATTACTGTATATGCCTCTGCCTCATCATATGAATCTTCATCACATGTGACATTTACATAATTTATTAGCACAGAGCCTTCTTCAGTATCTTCAGAAACTTTTGCATATATCTCTATTTCAAAAAAGTTTCCAGCATCAAGCTCTGGAATAAGCCACATGTCGCCCGCAGAAGGAGGAGAAGAATAAAGGAATATGATGTTCTCATCATATTTTTCTTTCACAACTACATTTGTTGCCTCTGCCAGTCCAACATTATTTACCCTGATTTTATACAAAATCTCTGCCCCTGGCTCTGTATAAACTGGTATACTTTCCTTGGTTATTTCAAGCACAGGAACAGCAACCTGTGTTTCTTCTGTTGTTTCATTATAGCTTTCATCGCATGAGGCATTTACATAATTTATCAGGATCATATTTTCGAGAGGCATATCTACTTCTACTTCTATTTCAATTGTAAATGTTTCTCCAGGATGAAGTGTTGTAATATGCCATTCATTTATTCCTACATCTGGGCTTGGAGAAGATGAAAGGAATGTAACATGCTCATCATATTCTTCTATTACAACTACATTATATGCATTAGCATTTCCAATATTCGTTACATTTATGGTGTAATAGAATGTTTCTCCAGGATGAACTGGATCCTTGCTGTCTTCTTTTGTTATGCTTAATTCAGGAG
>CAZNGK010000025.1:5291-14484 GCA_964572575.1 uncultured Thermoplasmatales archaeon
TCTCCAGGATGAACTGGATCCTTGCTGTCTTCTTTTGTTATGCTTAATTCAGGAGAAGAAATGACAGTGAGATTTGCATATGCATGGCTTGTTTCATCATTTATTCCATTTCCATCACTATCCCAATGCAAAATTGCATCATTTGAAATTAATGTGCCATTATCTAATGGAGAGTCAACTGTAACATTAAATTCAATGGTTATTGTCTCGCTAACATTAACCATTCCATTCCATATTATTTTATCATGAATTGCATCATAGGTAGCTACTCCTTTATTTGACTTAACAGAACCACTTTCATATGATGTATGAAGAGGAATGTAATCTTCAAGCTCATTTCCTGCATTGTTTCCTTGATTCATATCTCCTACATTTGTTATGGTTATGAGATAATGTATCTTATCTCCTGGCTCTAATGGAGAGCCATCTACATCAGTTGCTTCTTTTGTTATTTCAAGTTCTGGGGCAGATACAACTTCTGTTTCTTCTGTTGTTTCATTATAGCTTTCATCGCATGAGGCATTTACATAATTTATCAGGATCATATTTTCGAGAGGCATATCTACTTCTACTTCTATTTCAATTGTAAATGTTTCTCCAGGATGAAGTGTTGTAATATGCCATTCATTTATTCCTACATCTGGGCTTGGAGAAGATGAAAGGAATGTAACATGCTCATCATATTCTTCTATTACAACTACATTATATGCATTAGCATTTCCAATATTCGTTACATTTATGGTGTAATAGAATGTTTCTCCAGGATGAACTGGATCCTTGCTGTCTTCTTTTGTTATGCTTAATTCAGGAGCATATGTTATCACTTCATGCTCCTGCACATGCTCTGCTTCTTCATGCCCAACATTATCAACTGAATACCATCTTATTTCATTTACTCCTTCATTCATCAGATGAATTAAAATGGATACCTCTCCAAAATTTGCATTTAAATCATCTACAGTGCCATCGTAAACATCATCTTCCTCCACAAGGGTATCAACTATATCATCTCCATCACTATCCCACCATATTTCATAATGAAGATATTTCACGCCTGATGTACAGTTTCCAACATCTGTTGCATTCAGCCATATATCTGTATCTGATGAAATATAATATTCATCATCATTCAAAACTTCCTTAATTGTTTCGGGAGGATACAAATCAACTCTTATAATATTTATATTCTTCAGCATCTTTTCTATGCACCAGAAAGTATCGTTATTTCCATTTGCTCTTCCCCAATCATAGAAAAGAATATTTGCCATTCCATCTCCATCAACATCTGCAACGGAAGGAGATGTCCTAAGTGGTCCTTTTGTCAAAAACTTATCAACCAAACTTCCGTTTCCATCTATTTCATATAGGTATCCATCAAGTGATGTGAAAAATATGTCCAAAGCTTTCCCTTTTTCTTCATAGAAGCCATTCCTCATTTCATTTTTTCTAAACATTGGCCATTCCATAGCAAAGTAGCCAGCATCTAAGTCAGCGATGGCAGGAGAGGAATAAATACCGCCATCTGCTGTAAAATTCCATAGCAGATTTCCATCTTTATCTAAGCAATACAAATTGTTGTCCAAAGAACCAAAAACAATTTCATATTCATTATCCCCATTAACATCTCCAACTGCAGGTGAAGAATAGACAGCGGCGCTTGTCAAAAAACTCCATTCCTGCGAGCCTGTGCTTCCATCCCATTGAAGGCAATATAGTTTGCCATCATTTGAACCAACAAATATTTCTTTATAACCATCGCCATCTACATCTGCTAAGGCTGCAGAGGAATATATTTTGTCTCCCGTTGTAAAGCTCCATTCCTCCTCGCCAGTTTTTCCATTCAGCACATAAAGTTTACCATCATTTGAGCCTATAACAACCTCATATATGCCATCATTGTCCACATCTCCAATTGCTGGACTTGCAATAACGCTTCCTGATGTATTGAATACCCATAAAACATCCCAATCTACACCTTCATTTCCCAAATGATTTGGATATCCTGGGAAATATGGGGAAGTACCGTCTCCATTGAGGGGCAGAGAAAAGCCTTCATCTATGCCATCACTATTATCTCCATCAAAGCACCATACATTTTTATGAGGATTATCTCCTATAACAATTTCAAGCCCATCAACGCTTTCATTTAAATCAGCTATAGCTGGAGAGGAATGCCATACATACTGTCCTCCAACAACTGGTCCATCACTAATGGAAGGAAATGTCCACTTAAAGCTTCCATTGTGGCTCATTACTTCAAGAAGCCATCCGCTTGTTGTACCGCTTACAACTTCTAGATATTCATCACCATCTATATTTTTAATTGCTGGAGAACTCCTTGCCTCATCTGTTCTTGTATCAAGAGCCCATGTTACATTTCCTTCAGCATCAAAACATCTCCATATGCCTCTGGCGGTTGCATTTATTTCTGGGAAAAAATTTGTTATTTCATCGCTCCCTGTTACAATCTCAAGATATTCATTTCCCAATAAATCTGCAATTGCAGGAGATGAACCAAAAACCATGTTATCGGCAGTATGGACTACATTAAACGCCAAATCATAATGCCATTGTTCCTCTAATTTAGTGCCATGCTCCTCAACATTCATCGAAACTCTATCAACGCTATAAAATTCCAATTCATGAAGACATTCCTCATCTATTGTAATTCTAACTGATACTTCTCCAAAAGTTGGATTTTTATCATCTGCAGTCTGGTCATATACTTTTTTACTCTCCAGAATGGTATCGACTACTCCATCGTTATTACTGTCATATCTCAATTCATAAAAGGTGTATAAAACGCCAAAACCAACATCTGTTGCATTCAGCCATATTACAGTAGAATTGGTTATCCATTCCACTCCATTTTTTACATAATAAGGACCAACAAATTCCTTTACTGTTACAGGGGGTACATTATCAATTGCTTCAGAAATTTTATATGAATATGTGAATGCAAAAATTAGTAATATTAGCCAAATGTACTTTCTAAATTTCATCGTTTCTAAATCGTTTACTGGCTTTTAAATTTATTGGAAATGAAACTTACAGATTTAAGTTTGTAAATGAATGAGGTGTTTTTTATTGGCAAATCGATATTGATAAATCGATATTGATAAATCGATTTAAAAATACTGCATCAACAACCCATTCACTTTTGTTTGATAAGTCCCAAAATGAGACCTGCAGATTTGAATTTGTAAATAATGAGGTATTTTCATGATAATTTCTCATCAATAACTTATTGTTAACGAAAATAATTTCTTCGTTTTTCAGCGAACTTAATTTTTGTTTAAATACAAAACTATTTCAGCAAATTAAGTAAAAAGTGCTCCCGTCGGGATTTGAACCCGAGTCTTCGGCTCTCTTCGGCCCCTTTCTTTGGAGGATGAAACGCCTTTCTTCCCAAGAAAGGGGTTCCTCGAAAGGCCGAAATGATTGGCCGGGCTACACTACGGGAGCACATAGCCCCGGGCAGATTCGAACTGCCGTCGGCGGATTTCTTCGAAGCAGGAAATTATGGGAAACCCGCTGGGGTCTCCAAAGTCCGCCATGCTTGACCACTACACCACGGGGCTGACTGCATGGGTTTAATGGCATTGGTTTATATACAAACTTATATTTAACCTTTAATGATTGCCGAGCCTGGCGACGTTGTTGAGATAAAAAAAGGAGGGAAGACTTACAGAGGGAGGGTAATGCCCCGCCATGCATTCAGCGGGAAAAATATAATTGTTTTGAAGCTTGATAATGGATACAATATTGGAATAAAAATAACAAAGGATTGTTCTGTGAAAGTGCTTAAGAAGGGCGGGAAGAAAGAGAAAATGAAGAAGGAAATAAGGGTCAGTGAGGGAAAGCCAACAGTTGCAATAATTGGAACTGGAGGCACAATTGCCAGCTACGTTGACTATGAAACTGGGGCTGTTCATCCTGCAACAACTGCAGAAGAGCTTGCATTTGCTGTACCTGAAATATTTGAATTCTGCAATGTGGAAGCAAAAATTTTATTTCAGAAACTGAGCGAAAATATCTGTCCTAAGGATTGGCAGAAAATTGCAAGAGAAGTTGCTCGCTATCTAAATAATGGCAGAGGGGTCATAGTAGCTCATGGAACTGATACTATGGCATACACTGCCACTGCTTTAGCTTTCATGCTAAAAAATTTAAATGCTCCAGTAGTTTTTACTGGCTCTCAACGTTCTTCAGACAGGCCAAGTAGTGACGCCTTCCTAAATTTGCTTGCCTCATCAAAAGTTGCAATAAGTGATTTAGGAGAGGTGGCTGTTGTTATGCACGAGAGCATTTCTTCTGATGCCTGCCTCATTCATAGAGCAACAAAAGTAAGGAAGATGCATTCCTCACGAAGAGATGCATTTGTTTCCATAAATGCAAAGCCAATAGGAATTGTGAAAAATAGTGTTGAATTCTATGAAGAATACAGAAAGAAAAGCAAAGGGAAGGTAAAAACAAAAGCTTCATTAAATGAGAATGTGTGCTTGCTTTACTATCATCCTGGAATGAAAAGAAAGGAGTTTGAAGAAATTGTAGATGGAAAGGATGGAGTTGTAATTGCAGGAACAGGCTTAGGGCATGTAAGTGATGAACTAATTCCTTCAATTAAAAAGCTTACAAAAAATGGTGTACCTGTTGTAATGACTACTCAATGTTTCTGGGGAAGAGTAAATTTAAATGTTTATGCAACAGGCAGAAAGCTTCTGAAAGCTGGCATAATAGAGGGCGAAGATATGCTACCAGAAGTGGCGTGGATAAAACTAATGTGGGTTCTTGCCAATGAAAAAGATATTGAGAAAACAATGAAGCATAATATAGCTGGAGAAATTTCAGAAAGGCGTGAAATAGGTGATGCATCTCATAAAGGTGTGGTATCTCGTAAAAATGATGACTTCTCATAATCTAAAAATCGAGTGATAAATAAAACAATCTGCCCTGCTTTGTATTTCGTGATGTTCTTCTTATCGAATGAGTAGAGCACGATGGTTAACACAGTAAATAAGCAATTTAGTAATTTAGTAATTTGCCCAATCCTTTTATTCAGTAGAAAATATTCATGATGATTGGAAATTCTAACCATACTTTATTCATGAAGCATGAGTGAATCACAAATGCTAATTTTTAGCCTTTCTCCTTTTCAATGAGATGGCAATAAAAGCGAATAAAGCAAGTAAAGTTTCAAAACCTGGCGTATTTCCGCCGTCACCGCCCTCCACGCTTATGGTTTTTGTAACAACTGTTTTTGCTCCATAATTGTCTATTACTGTAAGCTTAACAGGATAATCTCCTCCTTTGCTATATGTATGGCTTGGATTCTGCCTATCGCTTGTGGAACCATCGCCAAAATCCCAGTGGTAATATAAAATTTCTCCATCCGGATCATTTGCCTTTGCTTCAAAGGATATTGGTGTGCCTGTGCTTGGGCTTTCTGGAGTATATGATATTTCTGCAGTTGGTTTCTTATTCTCGTTTGGGTTGTAATTTGCATTTTCTAAATGAAGGTCTAAATCGCTTGAAACTTCAATTCCCTCCTCCTTTACATACTCTGAGTTCATTATTCTTTCCATCATTCCCTCTCTTTCAGACCATATAAATGTTGTATTCTGGAAGTTTAGCAGGGGAATTGGATAACCCATAAAATCTATTGTTATTTCTCCAATAAATGGAACATAATCAGAGAGAATGGTAGCAGAATATTTTCCCAAGTCTTTGCATACAAAGGAGAAAACCAAATCCATTGTTGTTGGACTTTTCTGATCAGTTGTATATTCTACTGTAGAATTAACTGTCCATTTCTCCTTATCTTCTATTGGAAAATCCATAAAATCAAGAGGAGGAGTGTAGCGTGTAACTGTTTCATTATGTAAATGCACTTCTTTATTCACAAGCCCTAAGGCTCTGAGTAATAAATCTGGAACACCTGGAGCATCTACAGTTAACACCAGATTAGTATCGGTGGTTAAATCGCTTTCCACCACTGCAATCTCTTCTGTCGTCAAATAAGTCTTTCCATCTGCATCAACATTGATATCAAGGTCAACATTTATTTGATATACTTTACTCTGATTTGTTATCTCTATAGTTGCAAATCCTTGCCCTTCTATTGTGCTATCCATGTTT
The DNA here is from genome assembly GCA_964572575.1 of uncultured Thermoplasmatales archaeon. Taxonomy (GTDB): domain Archaea; phylum Thermoplasmatota; class E2; order UBA202; family JdFR-43; genus VBQI01. The sequence goes on from CAZNGK010000025.1 coordinate 11,430, forward strand.
ACAATATAACACGCTTTTGGCTCACCATCAATTTCTTTTATAATGGTATCTTCAACATCCAACTTTATTAAGAAGGATATTTGAACATCTCCATCAACACTGAATCCCATCATTTCATCATTTAATTTTAATGAGTATTGGAGCGTGCCTGTATAATCCCAGCCATCACCTATGCTCCAGCTTGGCTTGTCTATTGAGGCATTTACAATAGGCAATGCAAGGAAGATTACCAATACTACAACATATTTCATGTGCCTTTATTCATCCATCATATAAAATTTTTTGGTATACAAAATTGTGGTGTTAAGAATTTCTGATAGATATTTTTCATGAAGGATTGTTCTCTAAAAGTAGAATAACTGATGATTGAAATATGACAGTTGAATAGCCCAACATAATCATTTCCTAATTTCCTTAAGTTAAAATCACCTGCAAAATGTAGAGATTTTAAAACGAAAGCTCTAATTTATGCCTGCGTTATCTTCGCTCGCTTTCATGAATATGATAAGAATAGCCCATTAACCTCAATCATTGGAAAATATTTATAAAAACTTCTGTTTACAATAAAATTGGTTAAGATGCTGAAATACATAATATTCCTGCTACTTATACTCATTCCAGTTGCATCAGCAGGTGAAAAAATAGTGGTTTCTATATCTGATTTTTCATCAATTGTTAAAGAAATTGGAGGAGATTTTGTAGAGGTAGATTATATACTTCCTCCCGGCTCAGATCCTCATAGTTTTTATTTAACTAAAAGCACCATTGATAAAATTGAGGGAGCAGATATAATTATTCTTGCAAATTCCAACCTTCTCTCCTATGAAAAGAAAATAAAGGAGAATTATGATAAGGAATATCTGGATTTTGAAGATTATGAGGGAGTGAAATTGAAGGATTTTGATGGTTTTTATAATAATTCTCATGGCTACTGGCTTGATGCAAATAATGCTATTGCTATTGCAAAGGCGATAACAATGAAGCTTGCGGAGGCGGAGCCAGAGCATGCAGAATATTTCATTTCCTCTTTCAATAAATTCGAAAAAGAAGTTAGAGAGGCAAAAAATTTTGCCATTGAGAAAGCGAAGGAATATGATTTATATGGAAAGAAAGTTGTTGCAGTTGTGCCAGGAGTATGCTATATTATATCCAACTTGGGCATGGAAACAGATGCAATTCTGATGGCAGAAGGAACAGCTTATGTAGGAGCAGATTTTGGAGAAATTGAAAAAAAGCTCGAAAGCGGTGAATATCTCGCCCTAATTGTGCCAGAATTTATGAAAAAAGCAAAAGCTGGAGAAATAGCTCGACAGATTGCTGAAGATGCAAGCTCAGAAGTAATTTATGTAAAATTTTCAATGACTGAGGAAAATGAAAGTTTTGTTGGCATGTTTTACTACAATACTCTTCAGCTTCTTTCCTTATCAAAAACAAAAATTGAAAATAAATCAGGCTACAGTATGGAACTAATAATGCTATCTATTTCTCTCGCCTTACTATCACTTGCTGAAGGAGTAATGCTATATAAGATGGTAAGAGGTGAAAAATGATTGAAGTGAAAAATGTTTATTATTCATACAATGGCAGGGAAGCCCTGCAGGATATTTCATTTAAAATGCAAAATGAATTTGTTGCAATAATGGGTCCAAATGGCTCTGGCAAGACAACGCTCATAAAACTCATTATGGGACTGCTAAAGCCAAAAATTGGAGAAATAAAGGTTTTTGGAGAGGAGCCAGAAGAAGCGATGGAATACATTGGATATATGCCTCAAAGGGAAGCGATAGCAAAGCATTTTCCGATAAGGGTGAGAGATATAGTCATGATGGGAATTGCCGGAAAAAGAATATATACAAAGGAAGATAGAAGGAGAGCGAAAAAAGCCCTGGAAGATGTGGGCTTAGTCAATTTATGGAATGAACTTTTTAGTGAGTTAAGCGGAGGACAACAACAACGTGTTTTATTTGCAAGAGCTTTAGTAAAGGAGCCCAAATTGATTATTCTGGATGAACCATTTAATGCAGTTGACTTGCCAAGCAGAGAAAAAATGCTTGAGATTTTAAATGAAAAAAAGAATGAGGGCATTCCAATTATTGTAGTTGTTCACAACATAAATCCAATTTTGCATGAAATTGATAAGGTTTTGCTCTTAAACAGGCGTATGATTGCCTATGGAAATCCAAAAGAGGCATTGAATGAGGAAAACTTGAAAAAGGCATATGGAAGTGCAGTGCAAATTATCATTTGTGATGAAGGATATTGCCATCCTCTAATAGGAGATACCCATGCTTGATGAATATATAATTAGGGCAATAATTGCATTGATTCTCCTCGCAATAAATGCTTCTATAGCCGGCTCATTTACAGTATTTAAAAATGTTCCATTTCTTATAGCTGGCTCCTCTCATGCTGCACTGGCTGGGGCTGCCCTCTTCATTTTTCTGGAAATTTATGGAATAAATATTGACCCATTAATAGGAGCAGTTATTTTTGCAGTTTTTATTGCAGTTGCTGCTTCCGTTTCAAAGCAAATGAATGTTGCAATTGGAATAGCCTTCGCTTTTTCAATGTCAATAGCAGTGTTATTTATTTCCATGATAAAAGAACAGGCTTCGCGTGTATGGGGTCTTTTATTTGGCGATCTATTTCTGCTCACAAACCATGATATTATACTAATGGCAATAGTGACTACGCTTGTTCTTATATTTTTCCTGATATTCCATAAGGAATTTCTCTTCATATCATTTGATCCAGAAGGGGCAATGGCTTATGGAGTTAAAGTCAGGCGTTTTACCCATCTCCTGCTTTCTTTAATAGCCATTTCAACTGTTATAGCAATGAAGGCTGTAGGCGCAATCTTAGCTTATGCAATGCTCATTGCCCCAGCCGCAGCAGCAAATGAAAAAGCAAAGAGCATACTGCAGGTTTTCAGCCTTTCAGCCTTCCTTGCTCTAATTGCAGGATTTTCTGGAATGACCATCTCCTTCTTTTTTCCTGTATCTCCATCAGCCATATCTGCAATTATAGCCACTTCTTTCTATTTCGTTTTTAGAGG
>CAZNGK010000026.1:0-3691 GCA_964572575.1 uncultured Thermoplasmatales archaeon
ATTGCCATTTAATGCCAATAATAGAAACTGCAAAAGGAATTGCGAATGCAAGAGATATTGCAGGCAGTAGCGAGAAAATAGTTGCCCTTGCTTTTGGAGCAGAAGATTACAGTAGAGATGTTGGATGTAAAAGGACATGGGAGGCATTGTTCTATCCGAGATGTGAAATTTTAATAGCTGCAAAATCTGCAGGAATTCAGGCTCTGGATACAGTATATCCACATATTGAAGATGAAGATGGCTTGATAGAAGAAACAAAAAGAATTGCCGAAATTGGTTTTGATGGCAAGGGAGCAATTTATCCAGCACAAATAGAAATCATTCACAGATGTTTTGCCCCAGATGAAAAGGAGGTGGAAGAGGCAAAGAAAATAATTGAAGCGATAGAGGAAGCAAAAAAGAAGGGAGAGGGAACAGCAGTATATAATGGAAGAATGATTGACTTGCCAGTAGAAAAGAAGGCGAGAAGGATATTAAAGCTTGCAGAATTATATAAGTGAGTTGTCTGAATAGTTGTTATTCAATAAGCTCTATATATGAACTAACTACAAAATGAACTAACCACAACACTAACTTTTATAAAAGGAGAGGAAAAGAATTAAAGCTGTGGAAAACCATGTTATGCCTCCTGCATACAACCAGGGATTATGCACATTTATAGCTAAGCCTATCGCCACCATTAGCCATGGAAGCACAAATGCTATGAAGATGTATATAATGCTTTTTATGTTCATTGTAGGGGTATATATTTCCTAAATAAAAATGTTAGGATTCATCAAAGGTCAATTATTGTCATTTTTACAATCTACCTCGCTTTCTATACTTATAAATGATGTTCCTTCCATTCCTTCATCATCTGCTCTGTGATGCATTCCTTACATATTCCAAGCATTGTCCAGAAACATGAAAGACATGCTACTTTTCCACATCTGATGCATTTATATTTTGCATCTCTTATTTCACATATTTCACATTTCCCTTCTATTATCTCTTCCTCTTCCTTTTTCTCTTCTTCCTTTATTCCATGTTCCTCCATCCATTTCTTAAGTTCTTCATTCACTTCTTCAAGCTCCTTTTTCTCCACTCTCTCCTTTACAAATTTAATAATATCCTCATCTTCCATTTTTTCACCATGGCACCCTCTTTAATTTTAATACATAGGCAATTATATTTGTTGCTAAATGTATCAGAGGAGTAAAAATTAAAAGGAATATAATGTGATATAATGTAAAATTAGTGATAAACCATTCTTTATTAAATAGAAAAGTGAAAAAGAAGGCACCAAAGAGAAAATCAATTTGATCTATAACTGGCCACTTTTCTCCTCTTTTCTTTCCTATCCTCCTCTTGAAAAAGCTTTTTATTAAATCTCCAGCAAGAGCTCCAAAAGAAAGAGAAAGAAGCACAGCAAAAGCATTGAAGCTTTCGCCAAACATCTGCCATATCTGATTCATTAATATCCCAACAAAAAGTCCACATAGCCCGCCTCCAATAAATCCGCGCCATGTTTTTCCTTCACCAAATATTGGCTTGTTTCTCCACTTTCTTCCAAAATCTATAGGCGTGCCTCCGCCGAGCAAAACTGCTGAGGAATTTGCAATATATGCAGGAAATATTAGCCAGATAGACTCTATTATAATGTTGGCTATAGCATCCATTTTCTCACCTATATAGTATTCATTCTCTTACCTCCATATCATTCCCTCACCTTAACAACTATTGTATCTGCAATTATGTCTCCTATTCTTTGCTTTTTTGGCGTCACTGAAACAAGAATAAAACTTACCATATAAAAGCCTGCAAAAAATTCGAGATATCTTATGATGTTTCGGGTGAAAACACTCATAAAATCTGCTCTCCTTGCTGGCAGATTTTTCACTTCTATGTCCAGCAGAGCTTTTCCAACTGTGCAACCAAAGAAAAATTCGAGAGGAATGAAGTATACCACTTGGAGGAGAAGAAGGAAAATTAAAAATGGAAAGAGAATGGAAGTGTAAAAAAGAGAAAAGATAAAGGAGATTCCTGCTATTATTGCAAAGTCAATTAAAAAGGAGAAAACTCTTTCTGCTGGTGATGCATAAGCCCATTCAATTGATTCATGCATTTCCCTTACAAGCTTATTCATTGCCATCCTCGCTTTTTTTACATTGCTTTCCTCCTTTAAAATTTCAAAATCTCTGGCTTTTTCCCCTATCAGCCTTTCCAGAATGAATGAAGTACTGCCATCTATTCCTGCAATTTTTCCAGCATTTATTGCTTCCCTTTCCACCTTTTTTATGATTCTATCGATTCTGCTCAACCTCTCTTTCCTGACAACTGGAAAAGAGAGGCAGAAAGATATTAAGCCAGCAAGATAAACCATATCATATACTCCAGCCCCTCCCATTGAACCTGCAAATGGTTGCTGGAATAATTCTGGCAGATGGGAAAAGTCTCCTCCAATTACTACGCCAAGAGTGGCAATTGTGTATGCATATACTGGCATTTCATTTTTGCGGAAAAAGAAAAGGAAGGAGAGGAGTATGGCGAGTATTGATGGAAGAAAATAAAAAGGAAAATATGAAACCACGCCCTTTTCTGTTACCCTCGTCACCATATATGTTGACAGGGAAACAAGGAAAACGCCAGCAAGAAATTTCTGGAAGGGTATTCCCTTTTTCTTTAGAAAATGAAAAGATAGAATAATGGGAATCAATGCCCCTCCAATATTCAATGCAAGAAAATAGTCTTTGTAAATGAACAGTGGCATATCCAGAAACATGGTGGCAGCAGAACCTATAATGAGCAAGCCAATTTCTCTTTTACTGAAGAACATTTTTTCGAAGGTTTCCTGATATGTGAAAAATAGAATTAAGATGATTAATAGAAGGATGATTGGAAATAATACAAAGAAGACGGCTTCTATTAGCACAATAGTGAAAAAAAATTAATTAAAAAAGCTTTGGAAATTTACTTATAGGTAAGCACATTTATTTTTGATGCAGGGAAAGACAAAATGCCCCTACTGTGGCAAAAATGTTGTTGTGGATGTGCCAGATGGGGCAAAGGGCATTCAGAGAACTAAATGTCCAAATTGTGGAATGAATATCAAGGTGGATGTGAGTGCAGAGGAAAAATATAGCTGGGAAAAAGAGAGTCCAATACATCCTTCAGTAAAGCCTGTAACATCTTCAAGACCAATTATTGCAGGTGCATTGCTCATTATTGTTTTTATTCTTGGTATGGCAACAGGTTTATCCATACTTCTTGCTGGAGAGAATGTATTTGAAGGAAATGGAATTTATGAAGCAAAAGTGGTTGACAATGAAGGAAATGCGTTACAGGGAGTTGAGATATATTTAGTTAATCAAACATTCCCAATTGCAGAAACAGATGAAAATGGATTTTTTAAAGTGAATTTATCTGCTGGCAGACATGTTATTGAATTGCGGAAAGAGGGTTATGATACAATTAGAGTTGAAATATTTGTTCTGCCAGGCAATTTGCCATTTAAAGCTTCAATGAGAGACGAATTTACAATGTCGGAGGGAAATAAAATAAAAGAAGAGAAAACACTTATGGCAATGGCAATGGATATGGTGCCAGTCTTTGCTTATGCAATAATATTGATTTCATTTTTGCCATTAATAGGCGCAATCTTCTGTTTCATGAAAAAACATTTTGTTGTAGCAATTATTGGCGCTATCTTTGG
>CAZNGK010000026.1:3791-14064 GCA_964572575.1 uncultured Thermoplasmatales archaeon
ATAGGAGCGCTGTTGAGCATAGTGGCATTGATTCTTCTGATAATATCAAGAGATGAATTTGGAAAAGAGGCGAAGTATTAACAGCATGGGGGAGAAGTAAAGTATTAATAGCAAACCTTTTTATTATGACATAATGGGAAAAGCAGGCTTGTATGCAAGGCTAATATTTGCCATTGCCTTGCTATTTGCAATAATTTATGCATTGCTATTGCTAATTGCATATGTCTTTGGATATGGACAGCCAATAGTTTTTGCAGTTCTTGCAGTAATTATCATTGCCATTCAATATGCAGTGAGTCCAAAAATAGTTGAAGTTTCAATGAAGGTGAAATATAAGAGCAGGGAGGAAGCTCCAAAAATTTATGCTATGGTTGAGAAACTTGCAAGTAAGGCTGGCATTCCAATGCCAAAGGTAGGAATATCAGAAATAGATGTGCCAAATGCATTTGCATTTGGAAGAAGTGTTAAAGATGGAAGAGTATGCATTACAAGAGGCTTGTTAAATCGTCTTAATGATGAAGAACTGGAAGCAGTTTTAGGGCATGAAATATCTCATCTCAAACACCGTGACATGGTGGTCATTACTATGCTCTCTGTAATACCTCTTATAAGTTATCTGATTTTCTGGAGCTTTTTGTGGAGCAGAGGTAGAAGAGATGGAAGCGCAACATTAATTGCTTTCCTTGCTTTCGCTATCTACTTCATCTCCAATCTCATTGTCCTTTATGTAAGCAGAATTAGAGAATACTATGCTGATTATGGTTCAGCAGAGGTTACAGGAAAACCACATGCACTTGCATCAGCTCTTTACAGGATAACTCTCAACACTGTAGAAATATCTCCTGAAAAAATAAAGAAGGTAGAGGGAATGAAGGCTTTCTTTGCCACCGATCCCTCAACTGCAAAAAAAGATGTATTTGATTTAAAGAAAGCTGATTTAAATTTAGATGGTCACCTTGATGCATATGAAGTGAAGGTTTTTGCAGAAAAGGCAAAAATAGGGACAAGAGATAAATTAATGGAAATATTCTCTTCCCATCCAAATGTAGTGGAAAGAATAAAAAGTCTGGCTGAGATAAAATGAGCGAAAAATTGGTTAAAATGGAAGTATATCCTCATGTCTATCATACAGATAGATATTCAGAAATAATTCTGGTAAATGGAGACGTTGCCCTTCCTATATATGTGAGCTATGGGCAGGCAGAAAGCATAATAAATGGACTGAGAGGCAAAAGATTCCATCGCCCTCTCACACACGATTTATTCATTGAAGTTGTCAATCTTCTGGGAGGAGCAATAAAGAAGGTAGTAATCGATGACTTAGTTGAAGGCGTTTTTCTGGCAAAATTATACATGGAGTGCTACAGAGAGGGAGAGCTACAGGAAATAGTTGTTGATGCCCGCCCCAGCGACTGTATAGCGTTGGCTGTAAGAGAGGGCTGCGAGATTTATGTTGCCGAAAAAGTTTTGAAGGAAGCAGGAAGGAGCAAGGAAGAGATGGGCATAGAAAATTTGTGAGGTGCAGAATGCTTTCTTTGGAGGAAGGAGAAAAGCTTGTGAGATATGCAAGAGATGTTATAGAGAAGCATGTTATAGGTGGCAAAATAGAGGAAATAGATGGGTTTGAGGAGAAGGCAGGCGCCTTTGTTACTCTCAATACTTTTCCTGACATGGACCTTAGAGGATGTATTGGTATACCAGAGCCAGTTATGCCTCTTAAAAAAGCAATAAAAGAAGCTGCAATTTCTGCATGCCATGACCCCCGTTTTCCTGACTTAAGAGAGGACGAACTGGATAGAATTGTTGTTGAGGTGACAGTTTTAACTCCTCCTCAGCTAATAGAAAGTTGGCCAAATAAATACAAGGACCATATAAAAGTTGGGAGAGATGGCTTAATAGTTGAGAAAGGATTTTACCGTGGTCTTCTTCTGCCTCAAGTAGCAGTAGAATATGGATGGAATGAGGAGGAATTTCTCCAGCATACATGCATGAAAGCTGGATTGCCACCAAATGAATGGATGGATCCAGAAACGAAAGTATATAAATTTCAGGGAGAAGTATTTGCAGAAGAGGAGCCAAGAGGAAAAGTCAGGAAAAAGGAGCTACATGCTTGAGAGGTATTATGCAATTTTAAATGGAGAAGAAGAAAGCAAATATTTGTTGAATAAAGGAAAGATAATAGAAGCTATTGAAAAAGCAGAGAAAATATTTCAATCATGTCATTTCTGTGAGCATAGATGCAATGTCAACAGGTATGAGAAAGCTGGAAGATGTGGAGTAAGGCAGGCTAAGATTGCATCGCAATTTTTCCATTATGGGGAAGAACATATGCTTGTACCCTCATATACAATTTTCTTCTCAGGTTGCACATTTTCATGCGTTTACTGTCAGAACTGGGATATTTCTCAGTATGAGACGGGCATATATATTGAGCCAGCACAAATGGCTATGCTTATAGATAAGGCTGAGAAAAATGGTGCAAAAAATGTAAACTGGGTTGGAGGGGAGCCGACGCCACATTTGCTTTACATCCTCAATGTCCTAAAAGAAAGCAATGCAAATCTTCCTCAAATATGGAATTCAAATATGTATTGTAGTGAAGAAACAATGGAATTGCTCTCATCATTTATAGATGTATACTTAACTGATTTTAAGTATGGTAATAATGCATGCGCAGAGAGATTATCTAAAATCAAAAATTATTGGGAAGTTGTAACAAGAAATCATAAAATAGCTTATAAAAATGGGGAAATGATAATAAGACATTTGATTTTGCCTTCTCATATAGAATGTTGTTCAAAGCCAATTTTAGAATGGATTGCTGAAAATGTTTCGGATGCACTGGTTAATATAATGGAGCAGTATTATCCAACATATAAAGCATCTGAATACGGGGAGATAAATAGGAGAATAAGCAGTGATGAATTTAATGAGGTATGCAGGTATGCAAGAAAGCTTGGCATCTGCACTATTTGAAAGGTTTATAAATTTCTTTTTTAAATGTAACGAATTCATTCATTGCAACATGTGCAAGGAAATTTAATTGAAGATTCGGCTTTCCATCTCTGAATGCTTCTTTATTATAACTATAATCAATTACTTCGCCAACAAAAAATGTATGGTCTCCATATTCTCTCTCATCTATTACTTTACATTCCAGATTTGTCACTGCTTCTTTTATACTCTCAGTTTTAATTTTCTTTGAGTCAATAAAAGTTATATTCATGTCTTTTAATTTATCTGGCCCGCTTTTTGTTCCGGCAATCCATACATCATTGAGCATTTCTAAGGTTGGGACAGATATAACAAATTCTCTATCCCTGTTTATTAGTTTGTGGGTATAGCGCTTGCGGGCTACGGCGACGCCTACAATAAATGGCTTGTAGGATAATACAGTTACCCAATCTGCAGTCATAACATTGGTTTCTTCTTTTCCACTGACAATTAGATAGCTCCTCAACGGATAAAGTAGATGATACATAAGATGTAATGGCAGAGGATGATAAAATTTTAACTCTCGCTACATCAGCTTTTGCTGATTTCAATAAGACCAAGTAATCCAGTTATGATTAGATATAATCCTATCATCCATGCAATTAGTTTTGGAAAAATAATTATCAATATGCCGAAAAATATCATCATTGCATATGTTGCTTCCTTCATTTTTAATTTTGAATTTAACTTTGAATGCATCAAAGGTTTAAGAAATTCCATCATATATTTTTTCCGAAATATTTTGTATTATCCGAAGTCGATTATTTCCGTGCTTCATCTACTTTGCTTTTTATTCAGCAGTATTCCAAATATTTTTCGTGTAACATGAACTTATTATATCTCCACATTCCAGAATATTCTTATTATGAAACCTATAACAAATGTGAGGGAAGCTATTCCCAAGCTAATTAATGCCATTTCATAAAATCTTTTTTTGAAAGGAATATCTTTTGTGACAGAGACATAAAAAGTGAATATCAAAATAACTAAAATTGCATTTAGAATTGTAAAACTTAAGCAAATGTAAACATTTGAAAAAATCAGATATGGAAAAAGCAGAAATAAAACTGTGAAAATGTATGCAATGCCTGTATAAAACGATGCTCTGAAGGGACTTTTATCTCCCTCCATTTTAGTTGATAAATATTCTGATGAAGCCATAGAAAGGGAAGCAGCAACTCCAGTGATCATTCCTGCTAATGCAATTAAGCGAGTATTTTGAAGAACAAATGTAAGACCAGCAATTGCACCAGTAAGCTCTACCAAGGCATCATTTAATCCGAGAACTATTGAACCAACATACCTTAGTCGTTCCTCATCTATAAGGGCAATAAGTTCTTCCTCATGTTCTTCTTCATCCTTCAAAATACTTCTGGCATCTGGAATTTTCTTTGATAGATTTTCATACACCTCCTGTGCCTTTTTTTCTCCATTTTCCATTAATTTTACTCCAAATGTAAGACCAAATATTTTGGAAGCAAGAAAATATTTCCATATCTTTAACTTCCTTGGCTTTACATCTTTGCCACTATATTCTTTCCAGAAATTGTAATGGGTCAGTTCATCTTTTGAGAGACGGAGAAGAATCTCTCTGTTATGAGGATTTTTTGTGCCAGAAGCTATCTTGTTGTAAATGAAATACTCTGTAATTTCATTCTCCTGTGCAGTCAGAACTTCTTTCAATGTTTCTTCATCTATTTTCATTTTACAAGTTATTTATTGAGCATATAAATCTCTTTCATTTTGGCTTTGGATATCTCTCGTTGTTTATTCAGCATCCTCCTTTTGATTTTGAAGAAGGGAAAGTGAGGTGTTGACCCTCTTTGTTCAATCTCTTAAAAAAAGATTGTTAAAATTGATAACTCTAATTTTGATAACCCTGAGAATGAATGATTTTTGTTGGCAAATCAATTGTAAAATACCTCTTTATTTTTTATTCGATAATCTCAGTTTTCTAATATAATATTTGGCATGCTTGAGTACATGATATATTCCTATCCATAGGAATAATAAAGATGCAACAGTATGAATGGTTACCAGAGTTAAATCTTTTATAAATTCAAGCAATACTCCAGATAAAGCAGATACAATAAATAATGAAAGCAGGATAATATTCCATATATATGCAACGATGCCTCTTGCCTTCTTTTTCCTTGCAATAAATTCTGTAAGTAAAATTGCAACTATGGCTATGGAGAAGGTTACAACTATTTTCTTTACAGCTTCATCATCTATCCTCCATTTATTACCAGTTGAGGAAGATGAATTTGAGGAAGATGAGTTGTATGAGATGCCTCCTCTCTCGCCCGGTGGAGGTTGTGAATAGTCACATATTCCATCACCATCAGTATCGATATAGCGTGGACACCTCCTTGGATATGGATCATTCTCCAGGCCATAAGGGCAGTCATCCCATGCTTGGATGGCAGGTGATAGGAAAAGAATTATCAACGATGATAGCAGGAATAGAGACACTACTTTTTTCATATCCTACGCATTACCTTCTCATATAAATCATTTTTCCAGAATCTATTCCACTTTTATTCCAAATTCTGCCATATATTAAACTTTGCTATATGTCAGTAAATTATCATAATACTAAAATAAAAAGGGAGAAAGTTTTGATTTATTCCTCAACCTCGCCCCATTTGGAAATCATAATTATGCCTATTACGCATATTATTGTTATTACAAGTACCACAATGATGCCTATGCCGGCTGCTGTCCAGCTATCGTAGCCACCCTCTGTCCATAATCCTGCCAGTTTCATTATGCCAATTATTACATCCTTCCATAGAAGAGCTATGACAAAGCCAAAAGCACCTGCAATAGCAATTGCAATAGTCTTCTTTATTTCTGCTTTCGTTACCACCATTTTATCCCCGTTTATATTCTTAGTTTATATATATAACTGTCTAAATTTTTCATTTGTAATTGAGCATGAATGTAAAGAATTGAATTTTATTGTTCGTTAAAAACAATTGAAATATCAAGTATCCATTGTTTTTCAAAATGTTGACACTGCCATTGTTCTCTCAGTTAAAATAACATCATCCCACAACTGCCTTCTCTTCTGTTATTTTTCCTTTAAATCTGTCCATATTAAGGCGGTCAATTGGCATATCTAATTTCTCTTCACAAATTAATTGAGCTAACAGCTTAGCCGTCATGGGAGCAATCATGAAGCCATGTCCGCTGAATCCATTGCATTGAATGAAGCCTTCTATGGAAGTTTCTCCCAATATAGGCAGAGCATCTGGAGTGACATCATAAAAGCCAGTCCATTGCCTTAATATGCTTACATGCTTTAGAGGGGGAGCATATTTTCCAAGCATATATGCCATGTGCTTCAAAAATGAGAAAGTTGGTTGCATGTAATATCCAATCTTCTCCTCTGGCGATGGTATACCACCGAGAATTTGTCCTTCATCTTGCTGGCTGAAATATATGCCATGCTTGAATGAGATGACCATGCAATCAAAGATTCTTTTCAATGGCTCTGTCACAAATGCTTCTTTTCTAACCGGTTTATTGGGCATTTCTATTCCTACCATTTTGGCAATTTCCTTGCTCCATGCTCCAGCAGAGTTGACAACATATTTTGTTTCTATCTCTCCTTTGCTTGTTACAACTTTCTCCACTCTTCCATTTTTAATTTTTATATCCTTCACTTCTGTAAATTTGTATATCTTTGCCCCCAGCTTTTCAGCTGCCCTTGCATAGGCATATGTAGTCTTAAATGGATTAGCATGTCCATCTGTTGGGCAGAATGTTGCAGCTATAGCTTCCATTCCTTCTGGATTCAAAATAGGAGCAATTTCTTTCATTTCCTCTGGCGATATAATGCGGACTGGCAATCCAATGCTTTTCTGCATCTCAACATTTTTCTTTGCCTGCTTCATGCCTTCTTCATCATGTATGGCTATAAGATAACCTCCCTGCCTCAATCCTATGTCATAGCCAAGCTCATCGCTCAGCCCTTCAAAAATTTCAACGCTTCTCTTAGCAAGCAAAGCATTTTCCTTTGTAGCCCACTGCTGCCTTATGCCAGCTCCACATCTTCCAGTTGCCCCGTAGGCAATATAATTCTTCTCTACAACAACAACTTTCTTACCCCTCCTAGCCAGTTCATAAGCCAAAGCACATCCATTTATGCCAGCACCTACAATAACAACATCAGCTTTACTCTCCATTTTCTCCTCCAATCAGCCCAATTTCAACGCTCACAGCAGGAGGGCGGAAAGACGGCAAAATTTCTTCCAAGCTTTTTCCTGTTTTCCTTGCAAGAATTTTTGCAGCCAGAATCAGGCATGTTCTTCCTTGGCAATGTCCCATGCCCAAGCGTAGTAACTGTTTCAATTCTGCAAGAGTTGTACAGCCATATTCTTCTATTGCATTTATTATGTCTTCCTCAGTTACATCTTCACATCTACAAACAATTTTCATTTATGGCTAAATGGAAAGGCAATATTTATGGATTATTCTGAAGTTTTCTGAGTTTCCCCCTCAGCTTTTCAAGTTCTCTCATCTGTTTTTCATAGCCATTTCTCATTCTGGATAGATACTCATCATACTCCCATTCCTCTGGCCATTTCCATTTCTTTATATCATCGCCTTCTAACTCATCCCATGGAACGTCATATTCTTTAATTAAATATTCTCGAATATTTTTTACATAATTCTTTCTGATAAATTCTTCTTTACCTTTTATTCTTCTCTGAAGAGCTTTAATCTCTTTTTCTCTTAATCCAACTTTCTTCTCTGGCTGTTTGGGGATAATTCTTTTTTCGGGAATCGTTTTTTTCTCTGTTTTCCTTTCTATTTTCTCTTCTATTTTTTTCGCCTTTTCCACTTTTCTTTTATCCTTTAATCTCTTTTTTTCTTCCTTTGCTCTTTTAAGTGCCTTCTGAAGCTGTTTTTGAGTAATCAGTTTAAGTTTACATATTGTTTCATGAGCTTTTTTGCACTGTTCCTTAGTTAAATCCCCTTCTTCTACAGGAACATGCATTAAATTGTTCTTAGCTTTAACATGTTCCAATCCGAGATTATGCCCCAATTCATGTGCCAAAACAAAAGATTTTTCATTTATTTCTTTTTCATGTATTAATATGCCATTATAACCAACTAGGGCATCCCCCGTTGCATCTTTTTCTCCTTCTAATTCTTTAAAAATAAAAACATTTAAACAGGATTGTGCCTCTTTCGGAAAAGCTCTATTTACTACATCCTCCACTAACACTGAATGAATGGCTATTTCTATTTTTATTATTTTTTCCTTAATTTTTTCTTCCAATGCTTTTTTCGCTCTCTCTTCATTAAACTTTTTCCATACAATCCTCGCTGTTTCTTTTTTCTCTTTCTCACTTCTTCCCTTAAATCTTTCATAGTTAGATTCAACAAAATCTTCTTCCATTCTTTTCAATTCATACTTTATGTATTCTTCTCTTTTTACTTCCATTTTCAAAGGTATTTTCAATTTTTCACCATTCTCCAGTATGTCAGAAATCTTTTTTTTACTGCCAAAAATATTAATTTCTGTTTTTTCTGGATCTATTGCCACAACAGGTTTTTTTAAATGAAACCTTATACAGCATTTTTTCCAAGCTTCATTTGCTTTCTTAACCACTTTTTCTATCTTTTCAATATCTTCTCCGTCAGTTATTGTACCCAGATTTTTATTTGACGGAAAATTCGCATTTTTCGCTAACGAGCTATTTTTCATTACGAAAAATCTGAGGCATATGTCTCTCCATACACAGACTCCGTCTATGCTTACAGGTATTTCTTTTATGGGCGGAGCATAAACTACCCTTCCTCTAAGGAGCCAGATGGCTCCAATAGTTGATGCTAACAATATAATCAAAATAATCAAAATATAAAAAATAACATTTGTTTTCCCAACTCTTTCTATCAATAAACAATTTTCACATGTATATTTCCGCCCATCTGGATTGACTGCTGTAATATTAATTTTCCCTTCAGTTGCATTTTCATCTACGCTTATCCTTGCCACAATAGTCTCATTATCTACAAACCATGTATAAATTACATCGATATATGGAGAATCTGTTAAAATTATAGTATCGTTCACAAAATTTTTTCCAACTATGGTTATATTCAGTGTAGCTCCAGCCGATAGTTGTTTTGGAGATATATCCAGAATTTCCGGCGGTGACAGCAGATATGCAATAATCAATGCTTCTGAAGAGTTACTGGCTCCATCGTTGTCTACGACGGTTAACTTTGCTGTGAAATTTCCAGTATTGTTGTATACATACCATATCTGCGATGGCAGGCTTCCATCGCCACCATATTCTGGTGTGCCATCGTTGTCTGCATCGAAACTCCATGACGAAATATAGCCATCCTCATCATTTGCAGAAATGAAAAATGTAACGTTGAAAGGAATATATCCATGGCTATTGCTTGCTTCCAGCGAGCAAAATGGAGGAATGTTTTCATGGCTTATATGCATCACTATCTCTGATATATTCTCCATTCCATTTTCATCCTGAGCTATGACAGCTATATAATATGTTCCAGCTTCATGCCATGAATGGGATATATTGACAATGACTCCAGAAGCATAATAATCTGTCCATTCATCTATAAGCTCATCACCATTCCAGTCAAAGGCGTATTTTATTCTATCTCCATCTGGATCGGATGAAAAGATAGAAAATGTATATGCTACGTCAACATATCCATATGTTATTCCTTCTACGCTTGGCTTATCTGGAGGATGATTTATTGCAGTGGTAAATTTCCAAATCTCTGATGCATTCTCATATTGGGTGTCATTTGCAACTGCATACCAGTAGTAAGTTTTATTATGTTCCAGATAAAGGGGACCAACTTTAGCTATGCTTCCACTTGTTACATTATAGGCTATGCCAATTAGCTGGCTTTCTGCTGTATAATTTATTAAATCATAAATGCCAATATCAGTTCCATTTATCCAGTAAAAGGATATGTTAGTCAGGTTTATTTCTCCTTCAAAAGTAACATTCACCCAGTAAAATGCCACATTTACTTCATCATTATCTGGATCGCTCACATAACAACTTAAATTTACTATAACTGGCACACCTGTGGCATTGTTGGCAGGATTGGGAGTTGTTGGTTTGCTTGGAGGATAATTTATCTCATTTGCATAGCTAAATGAAAAAAGCAGGAAAATTATAGAGAGATAGATAAAGATTTTTTTCCCTCTCCTCATTTTTCCTATTAAGTATCGAAAAAATATTTATATACTTGCTGTTAACATGTAACACAAAAT
>CAZNGK010000027.1:0-13770 GCA_964572575.1 uncultured Thermoplasmatales archaeon
ATTTGTAATTGAGTTTTCTACTGCACTCAATGTTTCTACTGCACTCAATGTTTCTGCTACACCCAACATTAGAAATCTGGATTGATTTCTTCTGCAGCTCCTCTTTTTATAAGAAGCTGGGCTACATCATATGGCAATGAAATAACATCTTCTTTTTTTAAGCTATATTTTTTCATATCGCTTCCCATGAATTGTGGAATATCTTTTATTACTCTCACAATCAAAAACTCTTTTTTGTTACTCTCAAAAATCCTCTTTCTATTTTCTTTAAGCAAATTGAGTAATGCTTCATAAAAAATTTTTTCCTCTCTTGTCAAATTTTCTGGCATGCCCCTTCCGCCTCTCACTGCAGATAGAGCACTAAGCACGATCTTTTTTTCTCTTCTTTCAAAAATGCTTTCTAAAAGCCTTTTTGCATTGCGCAGTTCATCAGCTATGAGAAAAATTTTGTTTGATGATGGATTCTTTATTTTCTCCTCCTCCATTCTTTCTTCAAGCTCATTTATAAAGTTGTTTGCCATCCTGTAAAAATCTGCTCCAACTTCTGTAAGCGTGGCACTGCTTTTCTCTTTCTGTTCAATATTTCTTAGCTTTGCATAGCTCAGCATAACAATAAAGCATGAAATACTTATATATTAATATCCCATTTATTACCATGCTGAAGAGGGTTATAACTTTAGCTTTAGCTTCTTTACTGTTGACACCAGTGCTTGCTGAGGATACAAAAGAAATTCCTTCTGGATTTGAAAGTGTTTCATGGGAAAAAGTGGTTCCAATAAAAAAAGCTACTTTCGTTAAATTTGATGAAAACAGCCTTATAGATGACTTTGCCTATATGGCTGCAATCCCTGCAAGCGTTTTTTATGAAGAAGAAAGTAATAAAATTTATTCATATCCTTTGCTCTTTTATGATGACTATCATAAGGGAAAGGAGGAGGAACTTTCATTGAATCATAGACAAGGCTTGGATTATTTCATGGAAGACTGGATAAAATATGCTGGTAAGCTTAAGGAAATTGAATATATAAATGTGGAAGGAGAACCATGGAAGGCAGATAACTATACCCGTATAAAAAGCAATGATATTTATGAGATAGCAAGTGAAATTGCCCTTCATGACTGGAGTTATAGCAACAACGCTGTCATTGCAGTTGTTGATAATGTTGAATATGGAAGCTATAATAGAACACCTCATGAAATAAGCGGGAAAATTTCGCCTAAGGAAATTAAGGAAATTACATTAACTGGAATAAAACAGGATTCGTTAGCACCTCAATATAGCGACTTTTATGTCCCTTCCGACTATAAATATTTAAAGGCTGATTTATGGTGGCCCTGCGTTAGCTGGTTTCCAACGCTTGCTGCCATTGCCAGCCTTGGCCTGCTTCAGGGTGGATTTACTATACCATCTGCCGATCCTGATCTCCAGCTTTATTGCTATTATGAAAATGAGTTAATGGAGGTGGCTGCCTCTGAAACATGGAATGTAATGTGGGGTCCGCATGAACATACTGAAACATATGTCTACAATCATGGAAAATGGAAGGCTGCAATCGTTGACATACCGACGAAAGGATTTTTAAGAGAAACATATGGAACAGCTCTCCAAAGGCTGGTGGGAATGCTCACTGGAAAAGTAACTTATTACATTGACATTAATCTTTACCCTGGAGAAGAAATTGAACTGCCTGACTTGCCTCCTTTCATGGCAAGAAATGTAGATTTCGAACTAAGCTGGAAGGGAGATGGAAAGCTTGGCTTGATTATTGTAGATGAGAATAATGTTGCTGTTGGAGAAGCAGTTGCAACTAATGTCTCGAAGCAAAAGCTTCATTTAGACCAGCTTGGAGAAGGCAGGTATAAAGCTGTCATTGTCCAGCTTTCTGAGGGAAATGGAACAATTAGCTATACACTAACATATTCATGGGAGAACAGATTGCCATATAATGAAGCATGCTACATAATGAATGCTGCTGAGGGAGCAGTCTTAGCTTCGTTGCTTAATGCTCCACTGCTTTATACAAAGCCAGATAGCTTGCCAAGCTGTACAGAAAAAGCAATGAGAAAGCTTGGTGTAAGAAAGGTTTATTTCATAAATACTGGAAATGAATCTGCTGAATCAAAAAGCATGATCGAAAGGCTATGCGATATAGAAAAAGAGTATACAAATCTGGAGGACATGTATAAGGAAATAAGAGAGTTTACTAATGAAAATGATGTCGTATTCTCCACCCTTGACCCATGGACTTACTGGCTTGTAGGAAAACTTAAGCCCGAAAAAGAGAAGAATGGAGCACTTTACATTGGACCAGCTGCATATATGGCGGCGCATCATGGAGCTCCACTAATAGCAGTGGAAATGCACAGCCAGGTATCAAAAGCTGTTGTATGGCATAATGAGTGGTGGAAGAGGCATGCAATAAGAGATGAAGAGCCAAATGTGGCTGCAATGTATCTAACTGCAAGAGAAGTCTACAGTTTTCTTGACGAGGTTGGCTTGGATAAACCAGGTGAGATAGAGAGCATGATAACTGTAGCTGGGCAGTTTGACATTGGCACACCATGGGATCGTGCTTTTGTCGGCGCTGCCTATACAGGCAGAATAATGGGCTCACCTGTAGATACAAGCTACTGGATATGCAGAAGCGTATTTTATCCAGCAGTTATATTTGCAAATCCTGCTCTGAAAGATGAAGGAATAACACTCATTAATGGTAGCAAAAGCATTAGAAAGCCAAGTGGTGCACTTAACATAGTAAAGCCGAGTCAGGAAGAAAAATTTGTTTATCCCGTGCTTAATTCATGGATTACATATGCACATCGATTTAATGAAAGGGCAAGCAGATACTGGGGCTTTAATTATACATGTGCTAGTGGCATAACACCATATTATGAGCCATCACCAAATCCTATAGATAACAATGTACTGGCAAACTATGGAAAATATGGAGCATACTGGCCAGATTTGAGTGAATCAGAGGTTGTTCCATTCTATTTAAAGAAAGCAGGATATGATGTAGCATTTACAACAAACTTCTCTGCAACAATGGAGGATTTAAATCGTGGAGTAATAATGTGGATTGAATGCACTCATGGATTTCATGAAAATTCTGGCACTCTTTCATTCTGGAATCCTTATGGCGTGCCTGGATTCTTTGGAATTAATATGAGCCTGCCAACTATTGAGTCAAATCCATGGAGAGGATATGAAATCTATCTTCCAGGATATTTAGACGGATGCACTGAAGAGCCTGATGTTCTTTCCCAGAGTAAGTTACTGGGCATAGACATTGTTCCTGCAAAGTTAAGCGAAATACCTGTAATAAAAGATACCATAATTGGAAAGAGAGCTGGATACGATGGAAACATTATTACTGTTCTTTTTGGCAGACTGAGAACAACAGATTATACTGGCTATGATATGGACAGAGCTTTAGGAAACATACATTCATGTGGTTTCAATGCAGGTTCATGCCTTATTTCGAATACATATTTACATTTAACATTAATGAGACATGGCTCAGTTTTTCAAGTTATTGACCCATGGGAAACTTCATGGTATTCTGCATTTGCAGTTAACATGTTTGCAAGGGATATTGCCTTAGGAAAAACTGCTGGAGAAGCCTTTACAAATGGTATTATGCAGACAGGTATTGGTTATTTAACAAAGCAATGGTGGTGGGATATAAAGGAAAATGTATGTTACTTTGGAGATCCTGACTTAAAAGTATGGTCTCCTTTATATAGATGGGAAGAGCCAGATGCCATTGAAAGCTCTGAAGTTATAGATGGGCATGCAGTATATGGAGCAACTTCATATCCAAATGAAATAAAGGAAGGAAAATACGGCGCATATGTAATTGTATTTCTCGTTGCAGCAGTTGCTGTAGGAGCAGTTTATGTGAGAAAGAAGATAAGATAATTACGCTTCTGTGGCTTCTTATGCTTCTGCAACTTTCCTCGCCACCAGAAACACTGCTAAATATTCTGGTACTGATGCTGTACCTTCTTTTAAATCAAATTCTTCCTCCATCATTTTTATTCGAAATGGTTTCAGCATTCTTATTTTCACCTTTTCATCACTGAAAACGATAGCATCTCTTAATGGCTCAAATTCTTCAAGTTCATCAATTCTAACTTCTGTAACTTTCAAGCCAGTTTTTCCGTGCAAAGAACCCGGGAGGCGAATAAGCCTTTTTATATCTGCAGTTACTGGCTCATCTGCTTCACTATGCAATGATATTGCAAGTTTTCTAATCAACGGCTTAACTATTTTTTTAAATGGAGTTGCCTGGTCAAGCTTTCCTTTCTCAATTCTTTTCATTCTCTCATCATTTAAGGCATTATAAATGTCCTCTGCCATTTTATTGCCTACACCTTCAATTTTCATTAGCTCCTCGATAGCCTTTTCTTTATCCATATTTTTTATTTTCTTGAAAAATTCAATTAGCATTCTTGCAATTCTTCCTTCCCATCCTCCTGCCTGTGGGCGTATTTCTACAGTTTTATCTGTGAACTTCCCTTTATAAATTTTCTTTTCCTTTGCTATCTCATAAATATTTAAACCTCTGCCAGTAATATAGTCCACTATCTCCCTCCTCTCTTGACTTCCTAGCTCGATGACTTTGCTATTGCTTACATGCAAATGATACCCTCTTCCTCCGCTAAAGTAAATTGCTATCTCCTTTTTGGAAAAGCCAAAATCTTCAATAAGAAAAGAAAGGAGCTTAATAGCCTCTTTCTTAACTTCCTGCAGGCTATTTTCATAACTCATTTCTTTTGCATTTGGCAGGTGGTCTGCATCTAAATCAAAAATTAAGTCTGCTCCCATCCATTTTTTTTCCTGCATTGTGCCTGCTGAAGGATCACGGTAATAGGCAGAGGAATAATAGGCATGTGCGGGAATATTTCTCTTTAAATAGTTAAGTAGCCCATCTTTTGATGAAAATGAAATGTGGCGGTGCATGCCCTGCTCGCCAAATAAAATGAACGCAAATTCTCTTCTTTCAACACGATGAGGAAATTTTATAGAAGGGCGAAGATAATATGAGTGAAATTTTTTTCGTAGGAAATTCATTTTCTTTTCCTCCTGTAATACATTAATGGATGAGCTACATATTTGCATCTCTCATCTGGATAGCAAAGACCCCATGTCCTTATGGTAGAGCATCTTGGAATTGAATATACTGTGCCTGAAATTTTTCCTGTAATGTGCTCAATTTGATAGCGAGCTTTATCCTCCTGAAAATCTGGAGATTTTGAAAACAATTTCAAAATTTCATCTTCATCCATTCCAATAGCATTTAAAAATGTAACCAAAGTAAATCTACCAACATGAGGAACATTTGTGCCAGATTTAACGGCAGAAAGAATTGCTTTTATGCAGGGTGGAAAATCTGGAAAACTTGCATCTCCTCTTATTTTCTTTCCCTTTTTAACTGTAATTTTGCTCCTGAGACGAAGGATGTCGTTATGAAAAATTTTTTTTATTTCTGGAGGAGCATATAGATGCATCATCTCGTCATAAATTTTTTTTCTTATTGCTTCCTGCAGGAGGCGGGCAATTTCCTGCTTTGTAAGGCTTACATATCCATTCTTTAAATCTCTGTTGACAAGCTTCCATTTCATATCCCACGTTGGAGCATATTTCAGATAATCTGAAAAATGTATGGCATTATTTTTTATCTCCATTCCAAACTCTTCGGCAACATGCACAATGAACTGCATATCCTCATTTTTCATTTTTTCATAAGCTTTCTTTGCCTCAGCCAAAGCATAGCGACGTAAAACATATTCATTTTCAAAAGAAACTGCTATCATTCTTGCAACTGGATATGAAAATATTTCCATTGAACAGTCCACTTCATTTATTAAAGGCGTTTCTCCTATCATTCCTCTCACAATTGCCTGCTCAACTCTTTCCACAGCTCTTGCTCTCGCCCTTTCATATATTGTATCAAATAATATTTCTTCAACACTTACCCCCTGCTCTTTAACCCATTCCTTTGTCTCTGTCAAGAAAGGGTAATGTGAGAGTTTGAACAAGTCCACAAAAATAAACAATTTTGATATAAAAAGAATGAGGGAGGTTAGGAGCGCTTATAACTTTTTCTTTATGAAAGATGGGAAATATCAACAATTTGAATATCAAATGAAAATTTTTGAATATCTGCAGTTTTTATGAATGAAAGAAATAAGCTCGTTATTGCCATCTAAAAGGCGAGTTATGCTCTAAATTGTAAAATTTTTAAAGAGGGAGTCAAGATGTAAATAGGTTCATCATTTCTACGGGATTTTATTGTTCTCTTCAGAACTATATACAAATGTTTTAATCTCGTTGCTCATTGAATTTCTATGAACTATATTCTATACCACAAATATGAAGGAGCCAAATAAAAATCCAATCACTTCCGCATCCTCTGCCTTGTCAGCATTATCTGCCTTTGCTGTTGCTTTTAATTTTAGCAAACCAAAGCCAAAAAGAGGACCATTCATTTCATATGGAATAACTTCCTCCTCGCCTACCTCTAGTATATCAATGGTACCAGATTGTTTTCCCGGGCAAACAAACAAAAAGGAGCAGTCCAGGCGCATTTCCCAGTTTACATTAATTGCATCTGCATTTCCAACATTTTTAATAATCGCATAAGGGCCATCGATAATTTCTACTTCAAGGACAGTGCTATCTATAGAAGATTTTTCAGTTGGAGGACTTATTTTTATAATTTCGGAAGATCCAGCTAAAGGAAAGCTTATACAAAATAGGAAAACCACTATGCCTACTAGCCCCTTTTGAAAGAAATTTTTCTTATTCACATATTAACATATAGTAGATATATATAAAGTTTGGGAAAAGTATATATATAAGATATGATAAAATTGTGTTAGGTTCAAAAGGCAGAGAGTTCAGAGCATCTGCACTATTTTCGACATGATTTTTTATACATGAGTTTTCTATATTTAAAATTCTAAATTTTATTGTTTTTACAGCAGAAACATAACCTAATGAACTGCTATGACTTCCCTCTCCGCCAACTGTAACTAAATCGTTATTGTTATCTATTTTTATTGCCTTCATTCTATTTGTAGAAAATGGATTAAAGGAATTTATTATTGGTCCCAAATCTGCAATAAATAATTGAGTGCCATCTACGCTATAAACTACGCTTCCATAATGTAGAGTTCCATTTAATGAAATTAATGCTCCTGTTGTGATAAGTTCATTATCCATTATTACCATATCAGTAATCACATGTGATAGAGTTTTCTCTAAAAGGATATTCAAATTTCGATCCAATTTAATAAGTTTTGACTTGTAACCAGATTCTGAAAAACATGTAGATGCAAAAAAATCTCCGTCTGGTAAGAAAGCAATTGATTGAAAGCCCAAATTAAGTCCATATTGCAGTGGAGCTTTAACTTGTTGCTTGTTGATTTTATTCCCATTTACTGGATTCACTTCAATTATGATAAATTCAGATTGTTGAGGATTTAATATCCTTGGACGCTGAGCTGTTATTATAATATTTTTTGTGATGGGATTTATTTCTATATCAGTCATGAAAAGATATTTTGGAAAATTAAAGAATTTGACATATATAATTTCTCCATTTGAAGAAAGTTTCATGAGAGAGTCAGGGAAAATTAAAGGAATGTAAATGTTGCTTGAAGAATCTATTGTAAATGCATTGCTCACCAATAGATTTTTGTATCCTATAACCTTGGTCCACACTTCATTAATAGAATTTCCAGATATAACATATTTTGTTACAAAAGTGCGGTAATTTCCTTCTTTGGATTCAAAATATCCAAGCACAAATAACTCATTTGTAGCTTGATTTATTTCAATATCTCTTAACTTTATTTTCCCAGAATCTAATAGCATAAACATCTTTTCAAGAAAAATTGCTATCCTATCAAATGGTATAGAAACATATTCATCTATATCAATTATTTCTTGCTTATTCAAATAATCATAAGATATTTTATGCTTTGCCAATAAATTTCCATTTTCATTATACATCAGAATTAATCCTTGCGAAGCATTATTTATAATAACAAAAATATTGTTATTAGCATCTATCGCCACTTGATTTGCTCCCATATCATTTTCATATTCTATTCCCCAAAGTTTCTCCCAGATAATTTCGTAATTTTTGTCTATATTCGTTGGATTACCACTTGGATTAACACTTATAGTTGTAATCAAAATAGTAAAGATTATGAGAGATGTTCTTCTCATCATTTTATACTCCTCTCCATTAATTAACTGTAATGCTAAAAATGGATTTTAAATATTTCTATAGTTCTTAAAGAAATTGTCAAAAATTGAATGGAAAATAGTATTCACCAAAGGAAAAACAATTGAGATGCATGCAATAACTAAAACATTCTACTCATTTTTCAAATTATTAACACTGTCATCCTAAAAATTCTAATTCTTTTCTATAAAAAAGTAGTTGAATGCTGTCAATAGGTTATCAGTGATTCTTTAATAGCAAATGCGCGCTTAATAAGGACTTCTTTTTCCTATCACTTTTAACGCAGCTAACGAAGCTTTAGCTCCTTGAGCGCAGGCTGTAACAATTTGCCTAACTCCCCCAGTTACATCCCCCGCTGCAAATATTCTGGCTATATTTGTTCTCCCCATTTCATCAGTGACTATGTAGCCATTCTCATCTAATTCAACACCTGCTTTTTTTGCAAGTTCATTCTGTGGATCTTCGCCAATTGAAACAAATACACCATCGACTTTTATTATCCTTTCTTCCCCGCTCTTAACATTTTTAACTTTAATTCCTTCTACAGCTTCTTTGCCAATTATTTCCTCAACTATACTATTCCACATAAATTCAACGCCCTTTTCCTTTGCTTCATTCTCCAATGCTTTCTCTGCTCTTAGCTCATCTCTCCTGTGAATAACTACGACATCACATCCAACCTGCTTAAGATAAATAGCCTCAATGATGGCACTACTGCCACCGCCAATGACTGCCACCTTCTTATCCTTAAAAAAGAAGCCGTCGCATGTTGCACAGTATGAAACTCCTCTTCCAGCAAGTTCTTCCTCGCCTTTTACATTAAGCTTCCTGTGCTCTGTTCCAGTGCAGAGAATAACGACTCCAACAAAATACTTGCCTTTGCTTGTTAACACCTCTACTCCATCTTTTGCTACCTTAATTTCTTTTACTTCCTCTCCAAATCTCATTTCTGCATACTCTGAGGCATGCTCTTTCATTTTTTCCATGAGTTCAACGCCAGCAATATTCTTGAAGCCAGGATAATTTTCCACTTTCGGTGCTTCCATAGTAAGCCCTCCACCCATTCCTTTATCAAAGACAACTGCTTTAGCGCCACTTCTCCCTGCATATATGGCTGCAGAATAGCCTGCTGCCCCACCGCCTACTATTGCAATTTCGTAATCATATTCCATGTGGCAAAAAGAATAAGGCATATTTAAAGTTTTTAAAGCTTAATTGAAGTTTTTAAGTGAAAAAGCTGATGAATAAAAAGGCATGAATAGGACACAATGACATACAGCGATAGAAATTTCTTGTGCGTGGGGTCAAAGCTAAGTACATTTCGCTCAATTACGATTCCAATTCATTTGCTCTTATTTCTTCTTTTCCATCCACAATTACCCTTATTTCTTTACTTGGTATGACATTAATCTTACTGCAACCTGTTGATATTTTTACTCCAAATGCAACATCATCATTTCCATAAACATCTATCTCATCTGCTCTGCCTTTTATCTTTTCTCCTATTTTCATTCCAATTTTCACATTCTCATTAAAAACATCTTTATTTTTCGCAATGCTATACAAATCTAAAAATAGGTCCGCTTTTGTATCCCGCAATGTTGGACGTGCAATCCTTGCCTCCTTTAGCTCTTCTTCATTGATATTGCATACAATATAATCTTCTTTGAAATATTCTGCTTTGTCAATTAGCTCTCCTCTTGGGGTATATGCTTGGCTTCCCCCCCAGAAAGAAAGTCCTTCCTCTTCTCCAACCAAATTTGAGTATGCAACGAAAGCAGTATTTTCTGTTGCTCTTGCTGGCAAAACTCTTTCAAAATATATTCTGGTTACAGAAGGAGAAGCAGAAATGCAGGCAATTAAATCAGCTCCTTTCAATACAAGCCCCTTTATTAGTTCTGGAAAGAAAATATCATAACATATGCACATTCCAATATTAAAATTCTTTACTTTAAAGATGGATATATTATTTCCTGGGCTAAAGAAAAATTTTTCCTCAAATGGTCCAAAGTTTGCCAGAAAATTTTTTTTATAAACACCAATGCCTTTAGGTTGAATCAAAACAGCAGAATTATAAACCATTCCTTTTCTTTCCTCAAAAGGCATTCCAAAAACAATGGAACAATTTCTCTGCTCTGCAATTTCTTTAATTTCTCTTATTGAATCTCCTTCCTCATTTTCAGCGAGAGAGAAAATTTCTTCCCTGCATACATAGCCAGTTAAAAACATTTCTCCAAATATATATAAGTCTGCTTCCTCCTTATCCATATATTTTTCCATCTTCTTGATGTTTTTCTTTTTATTTCCTACCTTCGGCGATGCACTGACTACGCATACTTTCATCGCAAGAAATAAATTCATCTCTAATATACCTTTCCATGCTTGAAATTGATGAAAAAGAAGTGTTGAAAACAATCATAAATTTCATAAGAGAATATACTGAAAATGCTGAAAGAAACAAGCTCGTTATAGGACTTTCTGGAGGAATTGATTCTTCTGTTGTCGCAAAAATTGCTGTTCTCGCTATCGGAAAAGAGAATGTTTATACAATATTCTTGCCTGATGTATCAACTCCTTTGGAGGATTTTGAACACTCTCGTCTTATAGCCAAAACATTGGATGTTTCATATAAAACTATTGACTTATCTCCAATGATACATACTATTACAGATACATGCGAAGAAATGGATGAAATTGCCTTAGGAAATGTAAAGGCAAGGCTCAGAATGCTTTTTTTATATCAGGCTGCAAATACAAGAGATGCTTTAGTATGTGGTACTTCTAACAAGACAGAATTGCTTACTGGTTACTTTACAAAATATGGAGATGGTGCAAGCGATATTCTGCCTATCGGTGATTTATATAAGACGCAGGTATATCAACTTGCAAAATACTTGGAAATTCCTGAAGAAATAATAAAAAAGCCTCCTACAGCAGGCTTGTGGAAAGGGCAAACAGATGAGGATGAACTTGGAATAACATATGAAAAGCTTGATAGAATTTTGTATGGAATAGAAAGAAGAAAAAATTTTGAAGAGATAGCAGAGATGGCAGAAGTGGATGAAAAAGAAGTTAGAAGAATTTATGATATGGTAAGCAAAACAGAGCATAAAAGAAAACTGCCAATCATTCCAAAAATTTCATTTAGAACTGTTGGCATTGACTGGAGATTTCCGTTGAAACTGTAAACTGTAATATAAACTTCACAGTTTCTTTTCTAACTCATCATACTTTTGATGTAAAATTTTCAATGCCTCAATTAACGCTTCCTTGGCTGTTAGGGAGCCATCTGTTTCATATTGCATAATTATTCTGCTTTCGTCTCCTTTCACCTTAATTGCATTTCTTTTGCATGCTTCTTCACAGCTCTTACATAAAATACAGTTCTCAATATCTTTTATAACAAGTTTTTTCTTCTTTATCTCCAAAATGTCACGAGGACACATTTCAACACAATCATTGCAAAGGTTACATTTTTCAGCATCTATTTCTATTACAGGGTAATACTTATATCCTATGCCACAAACACTCTGCCATTTTGCATGTTGTTTTCCTGTGCCAAGCTGTGCCTCTGCCTCCAGAATGAGGCGCTGATTTTTCAAAAGCCTTACAATAGGAATATTCTTATCTTTTACAGCCCACATTGGGTCTTCTGGGCGAAGATCACCTGAATAAACAGTGCATTCTCCTTCTTTGCTTAACGTATAGTGGACGGTGCAACTTGGACAGCCCTTTCCATTGCATGAGCATTCTTCTCTAAAAACGAGTAAATCAAGCTGTGTTGGTAATGGAATCATTCCGAGGCGATGGGCAATAATTTCGTCAAACAAAGCGGAGGTGTTATCATATATTGTCACATTCTCTATGGCAAGTTTTGGTATATCTGAAATAAGAGTTCGCCTAATTGCATTTACAAAATATGGAGTGGTTTCTTCAAATAAAATTTTTGCGTAGTCTTCCTCCAATTCAAGGAATGTGAGCTTCATACTCTTCTTCCTCTTCTTCCTCCTTTCTCCCTGCATCCATCATGAGGTGTAGGTGTTACATCTTCTATTCTTCCTATCTTAAGTCCTGCTCTTGCCAACGCACGTATGGCTGCCTGCGCACCTGGTCCAGGACTTTTACTCCTTCCTCTTCCTATGCCCCTGACTTTTATATGAATTGAATCAATTCCTTTTTCTTTAATTTCTTCTGCTACTCTTTGGGCAGCAATCATTGCTGCATATGGAGATGGCTCATCTTTATCAGATTTAACAACCATGCCTCCAGAACATTTTGCAAGAGTTTCTGCCCCTGTTACATCTGTTACTGTAATAATCGTGTTATTATGGGAAGAGAAAATGTGTGCAATTGCCCATTTTGCCATTTTATCCCTCCTTCTCTACTTTTTCTGGTTTTTCCACTTCTGATTTTTCTACATCTGGTTTTTCCGTTTTTTCTACCTCTACCTTCTTTGTAACTTCTTCTTTTCTTTCTATTGGTCTCTCCTCTACCTTAGGACGCATGGGATGTAATTCATCATTCAATGGCGAAGGTGGAGAATATGAAATCTTCTCTTCCTCTTCCTTTCTAACCAGATATGATGGCACGCTAACTTTTCTTCCATCTATTGCAATATGACCATGTGTGATAAACTGCCTCGCCTGCTTAGGCGTCTTTGCCAGTCCATGAAAATAGACCAATGTCTGAAGTCTTCTTGAAAGGATATCCTCAATGGTCAAGGAAAGAACGTCTTCAAGAGTTGCATTTTCTGGAAGAATCCCAAGTCTTGCAAGCTTTTTCAAGAGTTTTTCCTTCTCCATTTCAGCCTGCTTTTCTCCAGCCCTAGCTCTAAGTCTTCTTGCCTGTCCTCTTATTTTCCTGAGTATGGTCTCTGCCCTCCACACTTCCCTTTTATTTTTCAATCCATATTTTTGTATAAGTTCATTTTCTCTCTGAATTCTTTCTGCCTCCCATGGATGTGATGGTGTCTCATATTTCTTTCGCGGAAATTTTGGATCTCCCATAATTTACCTCCTCTTCTTCATCACTCCTACTGTCAGCCCACTCCTCTTATTGCTCCTTGTTCTCTGTCCTCTTACTGGCAGGCCACGTTCATGTCTTATTCCACGATATGCCCTTATTTTTCTCAACAGATTAATGTCTTCTCTTTTAGTTAAATCAATTTCTGTTCCAATGAGATGTAAATCCTTGCCAGTGTATAAGTCTCTCCTTCTATTTCTCATCCATGGAGGAAGCCATTCATTCATTGTTTCTATAGCCTGGCTGAGCTTCTCTATCTCTTCATCTGAAAGATTTCCTATCCTTTTTCTACCATCCACTCCAGTATATGTAATAATTGCATTGGCTGTCATGTAGTTTATTCCTTTTATATAAGTTAGACCATACAATGTTGGTCTATTTCCGTCTATATCTGTTGCTGCAAGTCTTACTATATATTTGAATTCCTTATTTTCTTCTGCCATAAGTGGCATAAAATAGCGATTATATATTTAATATTTGCTGAGTT
>CAZNGK010000028.1:0-13479 GCA_964572575.1 uncultured Thermoplasmatales archaeon
TGCTGCGGATCGATCGTTAACCGTTAGATTAGTGTGTATTACGTTTAGGTGCGAAATGAAAATTAAAATTCTGACGTGGAATATAAATAAGGCATCATATACAAGAAAAAATCTCTGGAAATATCTTAAAGAATTAGATTTTGATATTGGATTATTCCAAGAAGTGTACATAATACCTCATGAAATAAGAAAGAATTATCATATTGTGCGAGGAGAAATGAATGCCATATTACTTAAGATAGATATATTCACGAATGTAGAAAAAGAAAATATTTTGCAGGTTAATTCAGAAAATGATGTTATCGCTGACTTTTGTGTTTCTTGCGAAACGATGTTATTTGGAAATAAATTGGCACTTCTAAGTATTTACAATTATATGGGTCCTGATGTAAGTGATTTTTCCGAGTTTTTAGAAATCCTCTATAGATATATTCAAGGCAATAGAAATAAGATAATCATCATCGGAGGTGACCTCAATATGGATGAAAAATTTCAAAAGCAACTTAAAAAATGGGGCTCACTTGCAGGAGAAATGAAAAAAGAATTATCCAAATCAGGGTATATAGATGTGCTTCATGAAAAGTATGGTGAAAATACTTTCACTTTTCTTGCTCGTTCTAACAAAAAACCATATCAACTGGATTATCTTTTTATTCCAAAAGATATCAAGCTTGTTGATGTCAAAATCGGAGATAGAAATGAAATTTTCAATACAAAACCAAGATTATCTGATCATTTGCCAATAGTTGCAACAGTAGAGATTTAGGAAAATAGAATTAAACAATAAAATTTGTAACTCCACAGAACTATCGCTTCGTTCAAATGCCTACGGCACATCGTTTATCCCCGAAATGTTATCAGAAATTCACAAACTGTAGGCAAAATTTTAATTTACCAAAAAGATATAAGCATCAATAAGAGGTGCAACATAAAATGGATAGAGAAGAAATTATTAAGCTATTAAAAGCTCACAGGAAGGATATAGAGAAATTTGGCGTAAAAAAGATAGGGATATTTGGATCGGTTGCTCGTGATGAAGGTGGTGAGAGTAGCGATATAGATTTGGTTGTAGAGTTTGGAAGAGGTGAGGGGACATTTAAGAATTTTGGAGGATTAGTAGAATATTTGGAGAAACTTCTCAACAGGTCAGTGGATATTTTAACGCCAATAGGCATAGAGTCCATAAGAATCGATGAAATCAAGGAAAGCATAAAACAGGAGGTTATATATGTCTAAGAGGGGCGATAAAGAATACATGAAAGATATTCTTATTGCCTGTGAAAATATACTGCGCTATAAGGAAGGATATGATTTTGATTTGTTTATAGGTGAGGGTCAGTATCATTATCAGTCAAAAAGTCATGCCAAGCGATTAGCTATGCAGAAACGCGTTTCCATTACCTTTATATAACCCATTTTCATCTCCAGTCATGGCACGAAAGCCTGCGAGAATGTATCGTGACATCAGAGGGAGAGTGACAACAAGGAAGGAATACATTGGAGGTGTGCCAAATCCGAGGATAACACAATTTGATTTAGGAAATTTAACGCAGGAATTTCCTGTCGAAATATCTCTTGTTGCAAAAGAGAAATGCAATATTCTGCACCGCGCCCTTGAATCTGCCCGTATCGCTGCCAACAGACATATAATGAAAATGGCTGGAAAATCAAACTATCATATGAAAATTAGAGTATATCCTCATGTTGTAGTTAGAGAAAACAAGCAGGCAACAGGCGCAGGAGCAGATAGAGTTTCGCAGGGAATGAGAAAAGCTTATGGAAAACCTGTTGGAACAGCAGCTCAGGTAAAGGAAGGACAAAAAATAATTTCAATATGGACATATCCACACAACATTGAGCATGCAAAAAATGCACTGAAAAGAGCAAATGCAAAAATTCCAACGCCCTGTAGAATAGAAGTCACTCAGGTTCAATAACAGAGGTAAGTGAATAATAATTTGATGAATTTTCTTTTTTTCAATATTAAAATAGAGATTAGCAGGATGTCAAATTAAATTCATATTGTTGACATCATAAAATAGCTATCGCAACATTTTTTTAATATATGCCCTATTACCATTGTGAAAGGAGATAATTTAATAGATAGGTTACAGGAGGAAATAGAAGTGACAGAAAGGCATCTAAGAATGCTCACAATTATAAGAAACGAAGGACCAATAGGCATAATAAAACTTTCAGATATGACAGGATTTCCCGCACATAAGGTGAGATATTCTCTACGCATTTTAGAAAACTACGGGCTAATAAAGCCATCATCAAATGGAGCAATTGCCACAGAGAAGACAGAAGAATTTATAAACCAGTTTAGAAATATATTGAATAGGCTGGTGAAAAGATTGCAGGAGATGGAAAAAAGCTTGCAACTGCCGCGGTAGCTCAGTTTGGGAGAGCGTGCGGCTGAAGACCGCAAGGTCGAGGGTTCGATCCCCTCCCGCGGCATTTTTATGAAAAAAGAAAATATTTTGTTCAAAATTTCTTATGCAGATTCCTTTACTATTGTTAACGGGATTTCTGGTCTTCTTTCTATTTTCTCTATTCTTCATGGAGAAAGATATTTTGCCTTTATATTCATTCTAATTGCTGTCCTTGCAGATGGAATGGATGGAATAATGGCAAGAAAATATGGTGGCTTCATTGGCAAATATATGGATGAGTTTTCAGATACAATTTCATTCTGTCTTGCGCCATGCATCTTTGCATTTCATATATATGGGGTGAAATTAAACAATTTCCTGTTTCTATTTGTATCCTCTCTATTCTTCATTTTCGGCATGCTACATTTAGTAAATTACCACATAGGAGAGAAGAATTATTTTATAGGCATTACAACACCTGCTTCAGCAATCATAATTATGAGTATGTCATATCTGCATTTTCCGCTTGTTGCCATCATTTTAGCCATGTTTCTGCTTTCCATACTCATGATATCATCTCTTCCATATCCAAGAATAGAGAGATATTTTGCCATTATTGCATGCATAATAATCCTCTTTGCCATGACAGGAATAAGGGAATTTATCCTCCTTCTTCTATTTTCTACTATATTTTATGCTATATGTGGTCCAATTTATATGAAAATTTATACGAAAGAAAAATAGAAGTTAGCTCAGAATCAGCTTAGCAATTAGTGACACCGCCTAAAATTTGGAAACAAATGAAAATTTACTGTCTCTGAAATAAAATGGTTCATCAACCAATCTTCGCTTATTTCTTGACAATATTGAGCCAATTTATTGCAAGCATGAAAAACCCAATTAGGAAAAGGATATATCCAATCAGGGCTGGCTCTGGCACCTGAATAAATAAAAAGATGAAAACCGTGATGGCACCCAAGGATAATAATATAACCGATGCTTTCATACTTCCCAATCTTTTCCTCCATTTTTCTTCTATTTCATAAGCCCAACTCTTCATTATTAATCCCACAATTAAAATCAGAATGCTCATGCAAATAAAATGACTGTGTGCAGAAACTATAGAATCTGGAAGATAGCCATCTCCAGCCACTGCAATAAAAATCATTCCGAAACCACTTATTAATCCTATTAAAATGTAAATCAATCCAATACTGATTGCATAATAAGACGCTGATTTTACCATATTTCTCAAGAATCAATTATCTTTCCTTTTATAAGGATGCTGATTTTATAGATTCAGGTTAAACGATTGTTGTAATAAATTGAGCATGATACAAAATTTTAGGAATAATAATAGGAATCCTTAAAGAAAGAGAGATTGATGTTACTCCAGTCATCAAAATCGTTTCTTCCATGGCTACCATCTGAATAATCTACAAGCTGAAAGGCATAGCGATAATTCATACAGCTTTTATAATTTGCATATTTCCAATAGCCTTTTAGCCATGGCATATTGCAACTTTCATTATCTATGCCTCCAAATGTATTATCCCATAAGCCAAGATTATGACCAAGCTCATGCATTAAAAGGCTTGCATAAGCAACTTTTCTTGCCTCTCCCACTCTCCAATCATTTATATACTGGCAGGCAAGCAGCACACTATCGCAATTATCCCATCCAACAAATGCATGCCCTCCTCTTTTAGAAGAACCATATGGAACAAGAATGAAATAATGAAATATGCCATGCCTTGGATTACTCAGGTTTCCATGAAGGAAATAATCCCAGTAGAAATCCACTGCATTCCTGTAATAAACCCTCTCCATATATGGCAATTCTTCATCAACATCAATATGCATAATTATATTATGCTCGGTGAATGCATCATATAGCATCTGTATACTCTCTTCATACATTTCATATTTAGGCATATAATCTATTTCAATGAAAATATCTTTTGCAAATGGATCAGAAAGCATGTTAGCCATATAATATTCCTCATAATCATTTAGTCCATCACCATCATAATCTATACTATGATTCTCTGCAACGAAATCGCTATATCCCCATTTGTCCTCCCATTCTATGGGAATGCCATCATTGTCATAATCCTTGCCTGTATCGCTTTCCATAGGATCGGTATGGTAAACATTTGTTTCCTCCCAATAAGTCAGTCCATCGCCGTCATAATCATTTTGAATTACATCAAACCATATTTCTGCACAACTGAATTTTATATGTCCATAGCCATCTTCATCTGCAAGAAAATCTGCCCCATACCATCCTCCTCTCGCCAGATCATAAAAAATTTGTTTCCTTTCTCTTCCTATTTCAAATTCTATTTCCACTATCTGCTTTTCATCATTGACATCCTGCCAGGCTATAAAGGAAGGCATAACATCTCCTTTAAACTTACTTTCATTTCTTTTCCCGTCAATTGAAATTTTTATTGTATAGCTTTTTTCTCCTCCAATGCTTCTTGCTCTCTTTATTTTTACACCTACCTTGATATCTACAGTAGGATCAAAATCAGTGCATCTATAAGGAAATTCTGGCAGATGAATAAAACTTTTATGAAGCCTTTTCTCCTGCATATTTTTCATTTCTTTTTCTTCATACAATGCTTTCTCATACAATGCTTTCTCATATAGTGGTTTCAAAAACCATGGCACATATTTTACATAACTCAATCTTATGTGCATTTTTCTCGGAATAAATGAACCCCAGTAATTGCGGCGTGCGTCGCATGATGAATAGGAGGCGTCTATAGAATACATTTTGCTGTGGATAATGTCATTATAGTTAATGAAAATGTTTTTGCATGATTCTAATGTTATACCAAATCTATTTCCTTTTATGACGCATTTTTCCACTTTATTTTCACTGCATTTCTCCATCTTTATTCCATATCTGCTATTCACTATTCTGCATTCTTCAATTCTATTTTCATTGCTTTCTATCATGCGAATGCCAAAACTTCCATAGCTTATATTGCACTCTTTTATCAGATTAGAACTGGCTTTTAGCAAAAATATATCTCCCTGATTATTATTATTTTTGTAGACATTGCATTTATTTATGAAATTCTCTGAAGAATTTTCAATATACACACCAACCCCGCATGTATGAATAGTGCATTCATCAATTATATTCCCATTTTCGCTTATTTCTATTCCAATTCCACATTTATAAATAATGCAATTCTCAACATTATTATTTTCAGCAAGAAAAATACCACTTCCACATTTATACACTGTGCATTCAATTATGGTAGAGCTGGAAGAAAATATGCCATATCTCCCAACAGAAACTGTGCAATTCATTAAGATACAATGCTTCCCGTTTATTTTTGCTACAGAACTATTTGAATTAATAAATTCAATATTTTTAACCACTACGCCATTTGCATTTATCTCGATTGCTGTCTTTCCTCTTCCATCTACCACAACCCTTCCCTGCCCAATCAACATTATGCTTTTATTCACAATTAAATTTTCTTCATAGATTCCTTCATTTACATATATTATGTCTCCATCTTTTGCATCATTTATGGCATCCTGAATGCTCTCTCCTTCTGTAATAACTACCTCATCTGAGAAATATGCTGGAAAGGAGAAAAGCGTGAGAATTGCAATAATTAGGATGATTTTTTTCATAATGCTATATATTTTCACTAATTAAATTTTTATAGCTCGCCTAATCTCACCTAATATTTTTACAACCAGCTATCCAGCTTAGTCTGCCCTCCCTCATGCACTTCTTGCTCTTGCCTCTCTTCTACCTTTTCTTCTATTTTCTCTTCCATCTTCTCTTCCATCATTTTTCTAATCATATCCCTAAGCCTTTTAATCTGCCTCAGCATTTTTTTCTCCTTCCTCTTACTACTCCAGTAGTATGCCTCATCTCTCGATCCCTTCATTATAAGGATACAGACTTCTCCCGCTATTCCTCCTCTGGCAGTCCTGCCCCTCCGTTGTATGTGACGGATGGCAGAGGGCACAGGCTCGTAAAAAAGCACCAAGCTGGTGGCAGGGATGTCAATGCCCTCCTCTCCAATGCTCGTTGAAACAAGTACATTATATGTTCCATTTCTGAATTGTTGAATAACTTTCTTCTGCTCGTCCTGACTCATGCCATTGCTTGCCCCTTTTGCCTGCCCAATAAATTTTGCTGCTCTCACGCCTTCAATTTCATTTAGGGAAGAAACAAGGGTATCGATGGTGTCACGATATTCTGCAAAAACAATTATGCGGGCATCTGCCCTCTTTCTTAAATGCTGTATAACGATTCCTTTTGCTATTTCAAGCTTTGGATTTTCTATGGAAGCCTGCAAAATTTTGCTTTTGATGATTTTATAGAGGGGATAAGCTCTTATTTTTCTTCCAGCCCTCGTTTCATCTTTCTCAATTTTTTTAATATAGCTTTTTGCAGATTCAATTCCCTGGCTTGTTAGCATTTCTTTAAGATGATATAATTTTATTAAAGATGATACCATGCTAATTGCATTATAAATGCTCCCTCCTTCACCAATTCTCTTTTGCAAGCTATTTTGCAAATCAATCAGCATTTTTTTTGTAACTCTCTTTGGCGATGTAGGAAGCTTAAAGTACTTATTCATTTCAATAAGAAATTCTACAATCATTTCATCTATTCTGGCAGAGATTTCCTTTATTTCCTTAGGCATATCTATTATCTTCCATTTAATTTTCCTCTCTGGAATATAGGGCTTCACATCGCTATCATCTTCTGTTCTTACTTCAATATTCTCTATCCCCAGATTTTCAATAACTTCTTTCAGCTTTGCAGAGTCACTACCAGGAGATGCTGTTAAGCCGAGGGTTTGCACACCTTTTTGCAGGCACTGTTTAGCTATTCCAACATATGCATAATTTCCAACTGCTCTATGGACTTCATCAAAAATTACCAGGCTAAATTCTTCAAAATCTATAATGTCGAGATCATTCTGGATTGTCTGAGGTGTTGCCACAATTATCTTTGCCATTTTGTATATTTCCTTCCTTTTTTCCTTTCTTGTTTTCTCTCCAGTAATCAAAAAAATTCCATCTAAGGTTGTAAGCTCTTTTATATTTGCATAATGTTGCTCACATAATGGCTTAGTTGGGGCAAGAAAAAGCACCTTTCCTATCTTTGCTCTATAAGCAAGAACCATTATTGCTATAACTGTCTTTCCAAGTCCTGTAGGAAGAACAACGAGAGAATTTCTATTTCTGGCAGAATGAAATATATTAACCTGATATTCTCTCTTCAAAATCTTATTTGGTTTTATATTTTCCATTTCAATAAATTCTACAAATTCCATTTCAGATTGAAATATAATGCTGAGGGCAATATAAATATATCACGGCGTCAGCCACCAAA
Source organism: uncultured Thermoplasmatales archaeon (assembly GCA_964572575.1). GTDB lineage: Archaea > Thermoplasmatota > E2 > UBA202 > JdFR-43 > VBQI01. The sequence continues at coordinate 7,759 of CAZNGK010000028.1, forward strand.
ATTGAGTATGAATATTCTCTCCTCTACAAATTTCTCATTTCCAGCTTTATCGTATGCTTTCACGCCAACTTCATGGAACAGCATGGCTTTTTCATTCCATTCATAAATATATGGAGCTTCATCATCTCTTGTCACCGTCTTTCCATCAATGTAGAATTCCACGGCATCAATGCCACTTCCATTATCATAAGCATGTGCCTGTATTTCAATTCCTCCGATCACAACAGCTGTGCTGACAGGTAATGAAAAAATCTCCCTGTTCTGGAAGTAAAGATATCCTTGCCTTGGCTTCTCTATCTCCACCACAGGATTTTCATAATCTCCTTCTTTTAACCCTGCAAGCTCAACAAGTGTTGCTACTATGAGCTTTGTTATACGGGTTGCATAATCCAAATCCATTTTATCAATTGTATCTTCAGAAGAATGGTAATAGTCATTGAACTCATATTCAAAGAAGAAAACAGCATCATAGCCATAAGATAAAAATGAAGCATGATCGCTATATGGATAGCTTGGTGCACGAATAATCTGGAGTCCAAGCTCTTCTGAATACTCACTACTCACATTTATTGCCACATCTGTAATCCATGAAGAATATTCTGTTTCTTCAACAATTACATGTGTTCTCCCTGTATTGCTATTTGCGTATCCTATCATGTCAGCATTAATCACTGCAACAATATTCTCTCCCTTTTCATAAGCTTCTCTCGCATACATATGGGAGCCAAGCAGTCCCTGCTCCTCACCAGAAAAAGTAACAAAACGAATTGTATGTTCAAACTTATAATTGCTCAAAACATTTGCAGATGCCAGCACCGCTGCCGTGCCAGAACCATTATCGTCTGCGCCAGGTGAGCCTGGCACGCTATCATAATGAGCACAAACAATATATATCTTATTGCTTGATTCATTTACTCCTTCCAGTGTAGCTTCTATATTAACATCTTCATAGCCATGGTAAGACCAGTTATCCCGCCTTACAGAGAGTCCATATTCTTCAAATTGAGAAGCAATGTAATCTGCTGCCATATGGCAGGCTTCTGTTCCTGTTACGCGAGGACCAAAATCCTGCAGGGTTTGAATGTATTCTCTGAGCATTTCCTCTGTTATTTCATCTATAATGCCATCTATCTGAATATACTCTCCTTTTCCGTAGAAAGGCAATGGCAAAATGAGGCTGAAGGAAGCCACAAACACAACAATTTTTACGTTCATAAACTAAATCTGTATCGGAGTATAAATATTTTAACTATCGTTAACAAGGTGTGTGAGAAGAAAGAAAATAGAAAGTTAATAAGGAGAGAGCTATGAAAATATTTTATGAAATGAGAAGCTTTTTCATCTGAAATTGAATACTGGCATGTATGTTTCCTCACCATATGTTCACATTAAAGGTAAATTTCCAAGTCAAATGAAAAAATTTTATAAGCATGCTCTCTTTTATTTTTAATGGAAATATTTAAGAGGTTGCTTTTACCAATATCATCTGAGTTTTTTCCAGAGAATGCAGTGAGAAGAATTGCAGAACTTGCTGGAAAGTTCGATTCAGAAGTCTTGATTGTTTATATTATAGAACAAAAAACCATAGAAAAGATGGAACATGTCGCAGAAATTTTCCTGACAGATGAACAGAGAAAGGAGATTGAGAAAGAAATAGTGGAGCAGAGTAAAATGCTGGCAGGAGAAATCATTTTTAAAAATGTAAAGCCAATGATAAATAATTTTGAGGAGAGAATAACTTTTGGTGAATTTTCAGAAGAAGTAAAGAAAATATCTGAGGAACAGAAGACGACTTGCGTAATTACTGGATATGAAAAAGGTTGTCTACTTCGATACAGACTTTTTGAAAACATGAATATTCCTGTGTGGGTGGAAATGAAAAAAAGTAAAAAGCATGTACTTGGCGTATGCACTAATCTTGCTCCAAATAAAAGAGTGCCATCTCTTACCCTTGAGCTTGCAGAATGTTTTGGATATGTGCCTCATCTCCTATATGTAGTGGATAAGGAAGAAAAAGTTGAGGTGGATGAAGAAGGAAGGAAAACAGAGAGAAAGCTTAGTGAGCTACTTGAAAAAGCAGAAGAATTTTTAGATAAATATAAAGGAAAAATGCATACACATTTTTCAGAAGGAATACTTGAAGAGGAGATAATAAAATATTCCAAGGAAATAGATCCTGATGTAATAATCATAGGCAGGGAAATGAAAAAGCGAAAAATATTTTGCAGGGAAATGAAAAGAGAGATAGTGGATAAGCTGGAAAACTCTTTGCTTTTCCTGAATTAATCGATTTCTTTTTATTTACATTTCTATTACCATTTCATGAAAAACTGGATGAAAGATTTGATATTCGTTTTATATGTTGTCATAATTATGCCTTTGGTATCTTTAATTTATTTTGGATATGCATTTACAAATTTTGAACCAATATTTATCATAATTGGGGCAATTATACTATGGATTGTAATAATTCCGTATCCAGTATATTGGTATTTAAGGAATAGAATCTCTAAAGAATAGGATTTTTATATAATAAAAAAATTAGCATTATGGAAAAGAAGGATATGCTTGGACTCTATGCAGGGATAGGAGATGTAATAGAAAACGGGAAGAGAGTGGGAGAATGCATCTTCAATTTGGAAATTGTAATGATGCCATCTGGCAAGATAGAGGCTGAGGGCGTCATTCTTGAAATTACAGATGGAGATGTAAATTTTGAAGGAAGAGAAGTCATATTTAAAATCTCTGGAATACTGAGCAGGGATCATACAACATATACCACAGAATTCACCTGCAAAACTGAGCCTGCAAAATACCCAAAATTTGTTGTGATGGATAGTGAAGAAATTTTTCAGAATTTAAAACCTAATCCTTAAAATATCTGGCATAATCTTCTTTTGTGGCATCCTGAAAAGAAGTATAAATTTAGTTCCTTTTCCTACCTCACTTTCCACTTCAATTTTTCCATCATATCTCTCCATGAGTTTTTTTACAATATATAAGCCAAGTCCACTCCCGCTCCCGCCCTTTTTCCATCCTTCCTCAAAAATTTTTTTTATGTCTTCTTTTTCTATTCCCTTTCCATCATCTTCTATATAAACCTTGTAATGGGTATCTTCTTTCTCTCCATATATTTTAATGGTTTTACATTCGGCATGTTCAATGGCATTCTTTATCAAATTGGAGAAAATTTCTCTTATAAATTCATCTGCAATAACCGGAATACTTTCTATCTCGCAAATTAATTTTATTTCATTTTTCTCTGCAATTTCTTTAAATGATGAGCATTCCCCTTCAACAACTTTCTTTATGTCAAAAATATGAAGTTCCTTCTTTGCCTTCCTTATTTCTTCTGCTTTCCTTACATTCTGAATAAGCATATTTGCTTCATGCAACGCTTCTTTTACTTTTTTTATCATATCTTTTTGTTTTTTAGTCATATTCGTTTTTTCTATAAGCCCTATATAGCCGAGAGCAATTTCATTTTTGTTATATATGTCGTGTCTCAATATTGAATTGTAAAATTCAGCATCTCTCTCCTTTTCTTTCTCTGCAGTTACATCATTAAGAAGTATGAGAATTTCTCCATCCATCGCCCAGGCACATTCATTGGCAATAAATTCTTTGTTCTTGCCCCTCCACTTACTGATAAAATTCCTGACCTTTCCTTCCTTCAACGCTTCCATAAATTCTTCTCTATGCTCTGCAAACTCAGCAGAATTTCTCCCAACTATTTCCCCTCTTTTATATCCTGTCAGTTCCTCAAATTTTGCATTACAGTAAATAATTGTTCCCTCCTTATCTATTTTATAAATCGCAAAATCGTTTAATATGTTGCTTATATCCTCCAAGCTTTCTAATGCATGAGTTGCAAGAAGGCGAATAAATTCTACCATTTTTTTATTCTCTTCTTCTATTTCTCCATAAATGGTAATAGAGCCAACAATAGTTCCTCCTTTTGAAACAGGAAATGAGTGCTCCTCTCCTTCTACACTCTCTTCTACGCCCTTTTCTCTTCCCATAATAGATATATGATAGGAAAGATGCATTGCTTCCAGTGCATCTCCTATTCTTTCAACAATTTCATCAACATTTTTACCCTGCAGAATTTTTTCAAATACCTGGAAAATATTTTCCTCTATGAAAAATTCAAGTAGTTCTGTTGCCTTTATTCTCACAATTGCCTCCTTATCATTTATTATTATCCTTCCTTCATATTCTCCTTTTTCAATGACATAAGAGATGACTTCAGCAAACTTTTCCTTTTCCTCAACCAAATCATAAATATTTTTACCTTCCAAACTTTTCCATTCATCCCAAGCTTCTATTACATTCCCCATAAAATCTGTTATGAAGGAAGGTTTCTCCTTTTTTATTTCTCTTGCAATTCCATAAAATGTATTATCCTGTTTTACAATTTTAACATACAAAATTTGACTCTCATTTCTGCATCTTATTCTGAGCATTCCCTTTGCCTTTCCATTTTTCACTGCATTGTAAAAAATGGCTGCAGCCTTCTTTCTTTCCTCTCCCTCAAAAATTTGTGGAAATGCTCTTCCTATTACATCATCCCTATCCAAACATTCAAAATTATTAATTGAAAGAAAATTGCCTTTTTCATCCAAGATGAAAGTGATATATTCTTCAAATAACTCCAGTATTTCTTCCACATGAAATATTAGCTAAAAATATATAAATGTTTTTGACTTGAAAACCTGATGAGAATATTATTGCTACTCGCCTTAATATGCATTTTTTATCCTCCTCTCAATGACATAAATCTGAAAGACGATGCATTTCATTCAGAAATGCCCTTACATATTGAAACTTGGTATTATGAAGCTATTTTTGGAAATGAAAGCATTGTCTTTATGATTACAAGTGTATCCAATAAAAGCACAGGCTTGCTCATGACAGGGCTACATTTTTACAGAGATGGAGAATTGCTACATGAAAGCAGAAAAATGTTTTTTTCCTTTTTTATTTCTGACGAATTTCCATATATAATTGCAGATGGGAAAGAAATTCTGCGAGGATACTTGGATAAAGAAGGAAATATATGCTACAATATTTCTTATTCCTATAAAGGATATGGCATAAGCTTATTCCTTAAAAATACAACAAAAGGATGGAAGACAGAGGGAGAAAAATTCTGGCTTGCTCTGCCAAATATGGAGGCAAGGGGTAAAATTTTGATTGACGGAAAAGAAAAGGAGGTTGAAGGCAAGGGATACCATGATCACAATATTTTCTTCTTTTCCAGTCCATTTATGAACAGAGGATATATTGATGGAAAGGTTATGGTTCAAAATCTTTCTATCGTGTGGGCAAAATTGCTGAATAACGTATTTAGCTCTGAGGAATTTGTTATAGTCAGCGAGGAAAGCTATCGTTTACTCTCAGAAAATGTATCTATAATTGGAAAAAATTATACGCTGGAGCATGGAAAATTTATTCCAATGACATTTCTTATTAATGCAGAGAGCAAAGATGTTAAAATTTCATTGACCTTCAGAGCAAAGTCAATTCAATTCATTCGCCTTCCATTCATTCATTACTGGAGATATCATGTCATTGTAAGGGGATTAGTGAAAACTGAAAATGGAGAGAGGCATATCGAAAGTTTTGATATAATGGAATACATGCTTTTCAGTTTGATATAAAATATGCGAGGGGCCGGATTCGAACCGGCGATGGCCTACGCCAGCAGATCTTGAGTCT
>CAZNGK010000029.1:0-5235 GCA_964572575.1 uncultured Thermoplasmatales archaeon
TAGAAGGCAACATAACAGTGGAATATTATGATGATGGAAAATGGGTTAAGAAAATCCTTTTGGTGGACAATAAAAATTGGACTGATAATGGCATAAGGGATTTTGATATAAGCAAATATGATGTGGAGGATGGAAGATATCGCCTTCTCATTATAGCAGAAGATGATGCAGGAAATGTTGCCTCTGTATATTCACAGAACTTTACCATAGATACACAACCTCCATATCTTTCAGTAATAAGACCATCTATAGGTTATGTATATATAAATCTCTTTGGAAGAGATGTTCTTCCGCCAATTCCATCTGCTGGAGTAGCATATGATGTTATAATCATAGGGAGAATAACAATTGAAATCTCTGCAACAGATGCACATTCAGGCATACAACGCGTGTTATTGAAAATAGATGACAAACAACCAGTTCCTTTAGGTTATCCATATCAAACAGAATGGGATCCAACGCTTGGCATTCATAGCTTGACAGTGATAGCGGAAGATGTTGCAGGAAATACAAAAACTGTTGAAATTGAAAAAATACTCTGTCTGAACATTTAAAAAATCTGATCAAATTCGTAGCTCTTCCATTCTCTTTCTCCAAGCATTATTTCAGCTTCTATAGGAGTTAGAATGGGCTTTTTATATCTCTCTGCATCATCTATTGCCACTCTGGGACATGCAGTAGAAATGTAGCATTCAAAATCCAAATAATCAATTTTTTCATCTATATCATTTAGGAAAATGATATATGCCTTTCTTCCATTTTTTTCAAGCATTTTTTTTATCCTTTTAGCCAGCTCAAGTCTTCTCTGCCCTATTTTTCCTGTAACAATTATTCCGAATTTTTTTGCTTCCATTGCTTTTGCAATAACTGCATATCTTTTTCTGAGTGTCCTTTCTGCTCTCTCTTCTATTTCCTCGCTGTAAACATTTTTTTCAATAGGATTTGCGCACACAACCTGCTTACCTGTTGCAATACGCAAGCCAACTGGATGAAAGAAGCCATCACCAATAAATAGGAAGGAGTCAACTTTGTTTGCTATTGTCATAGCTGAAGAAAAATCGCATCCCAAAATTTGTCCATCATAAGCAGTTCTCCTTCCCTTCTTACCAATAAAAACTTCATAACCATTTTTCTCCAAAAATCTACTGCAATTCTCTATTTTATGAATAAAAGGTGTAATGCTTGCAATACCAACCCTTTTTTGCAAGAATGGAAAAGCTTTTTTAATAAATTTTTCATCGAAATCATATTTTGCTTCAATGAAGGCAACAGGAGGCTTGTATTTTTTCTTGAGATACGGCATTTCTGCTTCTCCGATGCATATAATTTTATCTATAATTTTACCTATGTCCTCATAAAAGATAAAATCGCAAGCTCCATAGCATGTTTCTGCAAGTAGCATGACATCTACTCCATTCTCCTTTAAAAAAGCAAGTATTTTTTCTGCATAGCAGGATAAGCCATCTGGCAATTTTATTGCTATTTTTTTCCCTGTCGCCTCCTGCAAAAGTTTTTTTTCATCAATTTCATAATATTTTAACTTCATCATTTACATAAATATCAACGAGGGTTCTTATTTTCATTCCAATTTTCCCCTCCACTTCTTCTTTCCTTCCTTTGTTCACCACAATGAATATTCCTTTAATCTCCGTCCCAATTTCCTTCAATGCTTCAACTACAGCTACCAGCGTGCCCCCTGTGCTAAGTACATCATCAACTATAACAATTTCATCTCCTGCTTCAATACCATTTATGTAAAGTTTTGTTTCAGAGTAGCCAGTTTTCTGCATCACTTCTTTTTCACCAGGCAATCCATATTTCCTTTTCCTTATTATAGTGAATGGCACGCCTGTTTTTGCAGAAAGTAAAGTTGCAATTGGAATACCCATTGCCTCCATTGTAACTATTCTCTTACAAGAAGGCATTTCTTTTGCAATTTCTTCAACCACCTCATTAAGCAAATCAGGCTCTATAAACGGCACTCCATCTGTAATTGGATGAATAACATAGTTGTATTCTCCTTTTTTTACAATTGGCGCATTTTTCAATGATTCTTCAAGCAATCTCATTCCATCACCTTTTTCAAATCCTCAACAAATTTATTAATCATTTCCTTTTTAACGTGAGGCATTAACACAATCCTTATTATGCCATATTCCTCATCCACTCCCACAAACCAATTTAGCTTTGCAAGTTTTTCTGCCACCTTTCTGGCATTGCCTGTTTTTATTGCAATAATATTCAATTCAGGCTTTACATACTCTATACCTTCAGCATCAAGAAGATGTGCCAGATGCAGAGTATTTTCCATACAATCTTCTGCAATTCTTTTATATCCTTCATAACCAAGATAATGCATAACTGCATATGCTCCAGCAGCAGCTGCCCCAGGGCGCGTGCCAAGCAAAGTAGCCTGGGATTTTGTATGGGTGCATCTACTCCTCACCCTTATTTCCTCCAGCCATTTCTTTTCTTTTAGGAGTAAAAAGCCGCATGGTATGCAGGCCATTCCCATTTTATGTGCATCCACGCATATACTACTTATCCCTGCTCTAAAATCAATTAATTTCTCGCTTACAAAAGGAATGATGAAGCCACCAAAGGCAGCATCAACATGCATGAATATATTTTCCTCACTGCATATTTCTGCAATCTCCTCAATATCATCAATGTAGCCGAATGGAGTATTTCCTGCTACAGCAATAACACATGCTGTTTTTGAAGAAATTTTCCTTTTGACATCGCTAACTTTCATTGAATAGGAGCAATCAACGACTTTCAACTTTAAATCAAGTAATGAAGAAGCTTTAATAAAAGAGAAATGTGCATGCTTTGGCAGAACAACTTCATTTTTTCCGCTCAATTTTTTAAAAATCCACATTGCAGTAATGTTGCTTTCTGTACCGCCAGAAGTGAGTAAGCCAGCATAGCTTGAAGGAGCATGCAATAATTTAGCAACCCACTCAATAGCTTTTTCCTCAAGCTCCTTTGTTCCCTTAAAAAGTTCATAATCTCCAAGATTTGTTTCAATAAACATTTCATATGCCTTTCTTGCAATTTCGTGAGGCAAAGTGCACATTGAGCCCATTATTCTGTTAAAATCTGCATCTTTTTGCTTTGCATTTTTTAATTCCTTCATCACATCCATGAAGATTTATAGGAAAGGAAATATAAGGGTTTGGTTGATGATTTTGTGAATATGCTGAATGAAAAGCGTATTCTCGATTGATAATTTTTTATTGGTTATCTGTGTTCATATTACCTTGCGTTTATTTTAGAAAATTAAATGAAGCAGGAAAAATTAAGCAAAATCAATCTATTTGTTTATGAACTCAAGTAACGTCATAAACTGATGAAAAAAGATAAAAACACATACCAATCTACAATCAATGATTATTGTTCATTACGGTGAAATAGGGCTCAAAGGAAAAAATAGGAGAATGTTTGAGGAAACATTAATGAAAAATATTAGGAAAATTTTGGGAAATGATATAAAAAACGTTTATAGAGAATATGGAAGAATTATTCTAGAGGAAAGAGAGGAAGCAAATTATAAAAAAATAAAAAAAGGATTGGAAAAACTGCCTGGAATAAAAAATTTTTCTTTTGCAGTTTCTTCAGCTCTTGATATAGAAGATATAAAAAGTAAAGCTTTACAGATTGTAGAAGGTGAAGAGTTTTCATCATTTAAAGTATCTGCAAAAAGAGCGGATAAGAAATTTCCATTTTCGTCTATGCAAATAAATGAAATGGTTGGCAGGGAGATAAAAGAAAAATTGAAAAAGAAAGTTGATTTGGAAAAACCAGATTTGACAATTTTTATTGAAGTAGCCAGTAAAAGCGCTTATATTTATACAAAAAAATATGCTGGAATTGGTGGACTGCCAGTTGGGAGTCAGAGGAAAGTAATTTCATTATTATCTGGAGGAATTGACTCTCCCGTCGCCTCCTATCTGATGATGAAAAGAGGGTGCAAAGTTATTTTCCTCCATTTTTATAATGAGAATATTGTATCTTATCCCGAGAAGGTAGAGGAGATAGTAAAGAAACTTGCAGAATATCAGGGAGAAACAAAATTATATTTAATTCCGTTCGGAGAAGCACAGGATGAAATAATAAAATTTATTCCATCCAGATATAGAATGATTCTGTATCGTCGTTTAATGACAAAAATAGGGGAAGAGATTGCAATAAAAGAGAAGGCAAAGGCAATTGTAACTGGAGATAGCATTGGACAGGTGGCTTCTCAAACCTTGGAAAATTTGCAATGCATTTATGAAGCATCATCTCTTCCCATATTTTCACCTCTCATTGGTATGAATAAAGAAGAGATAATTGAAATGGCTAAAAGACTGGAGACATATGAAGCGTCTATAAAGCCCATGCAAGATTGCTGCTCATTTATGATTGCAAAGCATCCTGTGACAAAGGCAAAACTTGATAAAGTAAAAGAGATGGAAAAAAGAATTGATGAAAAGTTAATAATAAAAATGATTGAAAAGGCTGAGTGTAAAGTTTTCAGGTGATGAAAATTTGGGTGATGAAATGTATAAAAATAAAATGTATGAAAAACTTGTTGAAATGATGAAAGAGAAAGGGGATGTTGCAATAGCCTTTTCTGGAGGAGTAGACAGCAGTTTAGTTGCAAAATCTGCTGTTGATGCAGATATAGAATGCATTGCAATAACCTTTGCCTCCCCTCTTTTTTCAAAAAGAGATTTAAAAAATTCTATAAAAATTGCAGAAGAAATTGGAATAAAACATATTATCTTATTTGATGAAAATATTGATGAAAAAGTGAAAAAAAATCCGGCTGAAAGATGCTATTACTGCAAAAAAATCGATGCTCAGAAATTAAAGGAAATTGCAACGAAAGATGGTATATCAAATTTTGCAGATGGCATGAATGCAGATGATGCAAAAAATCCTTTTTATCATGGAGTGAAAGCCATGAATGAGGAAGGAATATGGCATCCGCTGGCGGAGCTTGGCATTGGCAAGGCAGACGTGAGGGAAATTGCAAGAGATATTGGGCTATCAAACTGGAATAAGCCATCCAATGCATGTCTGGCATCACGCATACCATATGGAGAGGAGATAACAATTGAGAAGCTTAGGATGGTGGAAGAAGGAGAGGAATATCTTTCTAAATTTTCTGAGCAGGTGAGAGTTAGAATTCACGGCAGAACCGCAAGGATAGAGGTGCTATCAGATGATATTGAAAAAGTGTTGAAA
>CAZNGK010000029.1:5335-9682 GCA_964572575.1 uncultured Thermoplasmatales archaeon
ATGAATGTGCTTAAATAATTGCAATTCTTTTTGATTTATGACTGTATTAGTTTATTCGAAAGATTACCTTTTGCACGACAATGCACAGCATCCAGAAAATGCACAGCGCCTTATTGCAATAATGAATTTGCTTGAAAAATTGCCATTTTATAAAAATCTGAACATTGTTGAGCCATATAAGGCAAGTGAGGAAGAAATTGCAAAAGTTCACAATATGCAGATGATAGAGATGGCAAAGCACATAGGTTGGCTCGATATGGACACATATACAAACCAACATTCATACGAAGTAGCAAAACTTGCAGTTGGTGGAGCAATCAGGGCATGTGAAGAAGTTATGAAGAAACATGAAAACGCTTTTGCACTGGTTCGTCCTCCAGGACATCATGCAACCACCAATAAATCTATGGGGTTCTGCTTATTCAATAATATTGCTATAGCTGCCAACTGGCTGGCTGAAGGCGGAAATAAAATTTTGATTTTTGATCACGATGTTCATCATGGTAATGGCACACAGGATATTTTTTACAGAAGGAATGATGTGATGTATCAGTCTATCCATCTCTTTCCTCATTATCCTGGAACTGGGAGAATAGAAGAAGTTGGGGCGGAGGAAGGAGAAGGTTATACAGTAAATGCTCCTTTGCCTCATGGATGCGGAGAGGAGTGTGTTAGAGAAATTTTAGATGAAGTGATGATTCCTATAGCAAAGCAATTTTCTCCTGACTATATTCTTATTTCTGCAGGTTTCGATAGCCATCACGCTGATTACTTAGGAGGGCTTGAATTAAGCGTTAATTTTTATGGAGAGATTATTGAGAAGTTCAGGAATGTGCAGAAAAAAATAGTATGTTGTTTAGAAGGAGGATATAATTTGCAAAGCTTGGCGAGAGGTGTTGCAGTTGAGATAAGCCAGCTATATGGTGAGAAAATAAAATTTGAGGATAAAGCTATTGGTAAAAAATGCGATAATGTGGTGAATGAGTTAAAAGAAAAAATGATGGAATACTGGGATATAAAATGAGGAGATATATTTTCATTCCTTTTGCCTTTCCTTTCTTCATTCTGCTTTTCCTTTTATTTTTCATAATTATTTTCAGCATTCCTCATGCATTTACAAAACTTGGAATACCTCCATCTGTAGCCTATTTCCTCTTCTTCTTTTCCCTGATAGGTAGCACCATAAATATACCTGTAAAGGAAATAAAAAGAGAACCAACTTATGCTGTTAGACAAATCACCTTCTGGGGGATAACTTATACCATTCCTCAGATTGAACATGAGAAGACGGTAATTGCTCTAAACTTAGGAGGGGCAATCATACCCATTTCTGTAGCTGTTTATGAAATACTTCGTCTCGCTTTTCTTCAAAATTTCCTCCTTATTTATAAAGTGCTGATATCTATAGCCATTGCATCATTAATTTTCCACTTTTTCGCAAAGCCAGTGAGAGGAATTGGAATAGCAATGCCAGCTTTTTTACCACCTATCATAGCTGCTTTACTTGCCTTATTTCTTGCTCCAGAAAATCCTGCTGTAGTTGCTTACGTTTCTGGCACTCTCGGCACTCTTATTGGGGCAGATATCCTGAATTTAAAGAAAATAGAAGAACTCAACACGCCAATGGCAAGCATAGGCGGCGCAGGCACATTTGATGGAATTTTCTTGGCAGGAATAATAGCTGTATTACTCGTTTAGTTCTTTTGATAAGGAAGATGAAATATACAGGTGTGAAAGATTATGACAACATCTACTCATAATCATTTTGAAGTTTCTTGAAGTTCTTTAATATACCGTTTTATATTCAACTTCATGCGAAATTCATTCCATAAATTATAGGAAAGAGGAGTGAGTCTATTTTTATAAAAACGCAGAAATCATTTTAACTCTTGCAAAAACAATATGCTGCTCAAATGTTAAATATTATCACATTTATTTCATCAACAACGGCATTTCCACCATTATAAGCTTTTACTATTATTTTATGCATTCCAAAAGCAAGTTCATCCCATTTCCATTGATATGGTATTTCTTCATCTGTATATTTTAATATGTCATCAATATAAAATTCAACTCTATCTCCATTTGTGTCCACATTGATATTTATACTTCCGATTATGATTGCTTTATTACTGGAAATTGACATTATTTCTCTATTCATAAAGTAAATTTTTCCTTCTTGAGGTTCAACAATGCTCGCATATAAATTGCTTTCGTTTGTCGAATAAATAAGACACGCTTGAGTGTTGAGAGTAAATCTGATTATACTATTTTCTCCTTCTTTTTCTACATCTATATCTTCCCAGTCATCCATGAAATTCAGCAGATTTGCTTCCTTAACTTCTCCCTTTATTCTAATCTCTATTTCCTGTAAAGATGGCACAGCATTTCCAAGTCGTATGCTTTCAAAATTCAAAATTCTGAGCATTTTCTGTCCATCTTTTTCATATGGAATTGCTATAGCATTTCCTTCTATGCTATATGACAAAGAAATATTCGCTTTCTCAATCAATTTCAGAAATTCATTTCTTGTGCTCTCTGCCTCCTTCCTGTTTCCAAAATTTGACCATGGTTGGGCTGCCCAGTAGAAGTATCTTCCTAAAGGTGTTGGTGTGAAAATGCATCTTCCACCTCCATAGCTATTTTCATATATCTCCCAAAATTCAGCTTCATTTGTTCCAACACCAAAAACATCTTTTAAAGAAAAATCGTCACGTTTCACCCCATATTCATTATATAGAGAAGTCTCGTTTATTGCAATTACTGTCCCGCCATCTTTTACATATTCTCTTATCATATTCGCCTGTTCCTCAGACATGCATGCAAAATCAGGCAAGATAATAGCATCATAAGAGGTAATGTTATCCAATGCCTCCTCATCTATCACTTTAAAAGGTATATTTGATTCAATTAGCATCATTAGAATGCCCAAAAATTCATCATGATAGGCATACTCTTCCCAGCTTCCTCTGTCAAGATAGTCCAAGGTATGACGGGAAAACACTACAGCTATATCAGCATTGCTGTCCCATTCATAAAAATAATCATCATGTTCTTTTAACCATCCAAAAAAATCATGCATAAATTGTTCATCAACTATCTCTGCCATGCCCTCACCGCCTGATGTATAATAGTTAAATCCCATTGTTAACACTAAAGCTGCATGAAATCTGGCTAAATTTACTCTGCCCTTTTCAACATAAGAAAGTAGCCATGAAGCATTTTTATCAAAATCATGCCAGAGTTTGAGAGTTGAAAGCATATGAAGCCATGTGTAATACTGCACTTCATAAACTGGGCCAGTATATTCATGGGCTATGACATCACAATTATTCGGCATGTCAATTATGCTACATCCAATCTGTGTCATGTGCACCCCTCCATCTGATGATGTTTCTATAACAAGTTTGCAATTGGGATTACCTTCTTTCACTGCTTTATTGAAATCGCCTACAAAATCCAGTATTTGCTTATATCGCCATTCAACAAATCTAAGCCATGTTTCATTATTCCAATCAGGTTGCAGAGGCGGGGAGGGCAAAAGCAGACCCGTATCATTGTAAAAATCATTTCTGCTTGCCTTGTCTACGGTGCTCCATTGATTCTGCCAGTTGTCACCAAAATCAAAACAGAGATGGGGAACATCAAACCATATGGCATCTACACCTGTAGATGCAATTTCCCTGGCTATGTTCATTATTATGCTACGATATTCCCTATTGCTTGGACTGAGCCATACATCCTCAGAGGTTTCATCGACCCAGAAGGGCATTCCCGGCATTGAGCCATAAAAGACTGCCTTTCTTCCATCTATGCCCACCTGAAGCCACTCAGGATGATCTGTATAAGCACTTCCTTTCCCATCATCATCTTTTCCATCCTTATTTAAATCTGAGTCAGGTGTTCCCATCTCTAAAGGACCAATATACACCATGTATTTTACATCTGGATAATGAGTGTGAACATATTCCACACGCTGTCTAAATTCTTCTAAAGAAGCGTTGAAATATAAAATTCTACCTTGATATGTATCGCTAAAACCTGCCCAGTCTAATATGACGTTGGCTCCATTTTCTACAGCCCTGGCAATTCCCTCTTCCCATGACAAGTCATAACCATATGGAGTAGTTATTCTTGCATGAGGAAGCCAATCTGTCGAATTTCCACTTAATGTATACACATTGCCAGCGATAAGTAAAAATAAAGCAAGAGGAATACCGGCTTTCATAAATAACAAACTCCAATCTTTTTTAAAAATTTTGTTGCATCTTTGAAAGACTATCACAAATGGATTTGGTAAAATATTCTTCAGCCTGTTCGCTAAGGAAAAAACAATTAAAGCATGAA
>CAZNGK010000029.1:9782-12566 GCA_964572575.1 uncultured Thermoplasmatales archaeon
ATTCCAATTAAACCACTAAATATATATTCCTTTAAATAATCCACTTGCATGGTTTTACCCTCTAAAAAAGCAAAAAACATATCATATGCCATAAGAGAAGTCGTTGTTTATGCCCGCCAGCTTGAAAAGAAAGGTATTAAAGTACTTAAAATGAATATTGGTGACCCCATTGCATATGATTTTGATACACCTCAGCACATGAAAGAAGCGTTATATAAAGCAGCTTTAGACGGATACAATGGATATGCCCCTTCAGAAGGATATGAAGAATTAAGAAAAGCAATTGCTGAAAGAGAGAAGAAAAGAAATGGAATGGATTATGATATAGATGATATATGCATTACAACTGGTGTAACAGAAGCATTACAGATTTTTTTGGCTTCATGTCTGAATGAAGGAGATGAACTTTTAGTGCCTGGTCCAACATATCCCCCATATAATTTAATCACTACATTTCATGGAGCAAAGCCAGTGCCATATGCCACTATAGAAAGCGAAGGATGGCAACCAGATATTGATGATATAAGGAAGAAAATAAATGAAAAAACGAAGGGTATTGTAATAATAAATCCAAATAATCCTACCGGCGCATTATATTCAGCAAAAGTGGTTAAAGAAATTGTTGATGTTGCTGCAGAGCATGGACTTGCAATTGTATCAGATGAAATTTATGATGATATTGTCTTTGAAGGAAAACAATATGCCACTGCTTCCTTGGCAAAAGATGTTCCTATGCTCACATTTAATGGCTTTTCAAAGGTTTATCTGGTGCCAGGATGGAGAATTGGATATGCACTCTTCAACAGTCCAAATGGAGAACTTGATGAACTCAAAGATGCATTTCTCCGCATTGCGCGCGCCAGGCTTTGCGCCAATTCTGTGTGCCAGCTTGCTATGATAGAGGCTTTAAAAGGAAGCCAGCGCCACATTGATGAAATGATTAAAAGGCTGAGGGAAAGAAGAGATTTTGCATATAAAAGATTAAATGAAATAGAAGGCATAAGTACTGCAAAGCCACAAGGGGCTTTTTATATCTTCCCGAAAATAGAAAGTAATGCATGGAAAGATGATAAAGAGTTTGTTTTGGATGTTTTAAATGAGATTCACGTCCTCTTCGTTCATGGCTCTGGCTTTTGCCCCATATATGGGAAGAATCATTTTAGAGCTGTTATTTTGCCCCCAATTGAAATGATGGAGGAAGCATTTAATAGGCTTGAATTATTCATGAAAAGGAGGTTGGGAAAATGAAGGAAGTTGCGAAAGGAATCGTTGCTTTGGTGATAATTGTAGCGGTAACTGGAGGAATATACGCATATGAAGTGGCTGAAGGGAAAGGAATAGATGAAATGTTTAAGGAATGGTGGGAAAAGGTAACAGAAAAAAAAGTTCTTGGAGAAGGAGATTTTGCAGAAATTTATTATATTGGCTACTTTGAAAATAAAACAGTGTTTGCATCCTCCTTTGAGGGAAATGTTACCTATGACACACCTTTCGATGAAAATGCATATAATCTCACTCCATTAAAGATATACCTAGGCAAAGATTTTCCAAAGAAATATCCCAATGGATGGAGTTATGGAGACATAGGGAGAATAGAAGGAATGAAGGTAAGCGACATCCCTGGATTATATGAAGCATTGAAGGGAATGAAAAAAGGGAGCGAAAAAACCATAGAGCTTGAGCCAGATGAAGCATTTGGTTTGCCTGTAGAAAATGGGACAGTATTCAATACTTCATTGATTTTTGGATTTGATGCAAAATTTGAAGTTGTAGCAGTGAGAGAGACTACTATAGATATAAAATGGCTGCCTTATAAGGGACAGATAATAAGCATGCCTCAATACTGGTATGACTTTCCAGTTTATCAGCCATACTGGCTATGGGAAAATGCAACAGAAGTTATATCATTTAACGAGAGCTATGTGACATTAAAAACAACACCAAATCAGCTTGAAAATTTAACATTATATACGTGGTGGGAAGGAGCAAGCAATGTGAGCTTTAACGATACAAAAATATGGATTACTACAACACCTCCTCTAGGAGATTTTGTTATCCAAACTCCATATGGATCCATAAATGGGAAAGTGCTTAATATAACTGAAGATAGAATAAGCGTTGAATATGGGGTGGAAAATGAAAGCATAGTGGTTGAGATTAATAGAACAGAAGTCTTCAACAGGAGTATAGAACTTCCAATTATATTCGAAGGAATTCAAAAGATATACATGGATGATGATTTAAAGAAGGAAGGCTATAGTTTTCATGAACTTGCTGGGAAAAAGGTATTCTTCAGAGTAAAGTTATTACGCATTCACAACCCAAGCTGATGCCTTATCTCCTCATTAAAAACATCTAGAAAGTGCTCCTCCATACCCCTTGGAATTATAGCTCCAGCAGCAGATTTATGTCCACCGCCTTCACCGCCAAGCAATTGAGCTGTCTTTTTCATAGCCCTTGATAGATTAATACCCTTCTCTATCAAAAATGGAGGGGCTCTTGCGGATACCTTTATTCCATCTTCATTTTCTGCAAATGCAACAAGAGGAGTGCATATTTCTTCCTCTTTTAAAATCATTCCAGCAATTGTGCCAAGGACAGTATCCATGATATAGTTGCCTCCATGAAAGTATTGAATTTTTCCATATTCATCTATTTTCTCTTTTGCAAAATTAATATATTTTCCCATGCTTTTTCTGTATTCATTTAATATGTTCTCTGCTTTTTCATACTCTCCTTTAATACAAATATCAATAGCTCTTTCACCATATCCATATCTTGCCA
>CAZNGK010000030.1:0-12127 GCA_964572575.1 uncultured Thermoplasmatales archaeon
ATCCATATCTTACAAAAAAATTATATGTCTAATTTCCATACTTCCCCATGAAATTATCAAAGCTTGTTCAAGAGATGATTAACGAACCTTCTCCCATACGTCAAATCATGAAAATGGCAAGCAGACAGAATATTATAAACATGGGACTAGATCCAGATGAAATTATTTCTTATGGCGGTGGATGGGTTGGTCATCATGCTCCAGAATTGTTAAGGCGTGAGTATATGGAAATATGTAATGACGTTGAAAAATTTCATGATGCTGGAAAATATAGTCCTACCTTAGGATTTGATGAATGTAGAGAGGCAATTATAAAGATGGAAAAAGAATTATTTGGAGTGAAACTTGAAACTAAAAACGTTATTATTGGACATTCTTCAACACAGCTGGCTCATGACTTATTCATTGCTATTGCAGATAAAAATGATACCATACTGCTTTTTGATCCAACTTATGCAAACTATCCGGGACAAATAAAAATGGCACTTCATAATGCAAAAATTACAAGACTTAAAGTTCTAGATGAGCAGAAATGGGAATATAAGCCTGAGGATGAAATGTCTGAAGATTTTAAGGAGATTTATGAAAAAGAAAAACCAAAAATAGTTCTGTTTCCATCTCCAGATAATCCTTCCTCACAAATATTTGGGGACGAATTTGTAAAAACTATTGCAGATATATGCCATGAGAATGATTCATATGTGGTTATTGATTATGCATATAAAACGCAATGTTTCATTAATATTCCATCCTATTTTTCTTGGACTCCCTTAGATTATCCCAATTTCATTGCATTGCATAGCAATTCAAAATGGGGAAGAGGACTTGGCAGAAGACTTGGATGGATAGATGCAGATGAAAAAATAATAGAAGCCTTGGAAAGAGTTCAGCAGTGTAGCATTCTCTGCCCTGACACTCTTCATCAGCATGCTTTAACTTCATACATTGAAAAATCGCTTTCAGATGGAAGTTTGAAAAGATATTTAGAGGAAGTAAAAAATGCCTATAAGAAAGCAGCAGAAATTACAATTGAGGCAATAAAAGAAAACCTTGATATGCCATGCCTCATTCCACAGGGAGGATTATATACATTAATGAGAGTAGATGAAGATGGAGATGAATTTGTGAAAAAAGTGCTTAAAAATACTGGCGTTTTATTTATTCCAGGCAGGGGCTTCGGAGAAAGCTTAAGAGAGGCTGTCAGAATAAGTTATGGTCCTCATGTAGAAAATATAGAAATTATAAAGGAAGGATTTAGGAGAGTTGCAAACTATCTATATAATCATTGATAGGAAAATGGAGATAATGTAAGAAGAAAATGGAGATAATGTAACCGTGCCTACATCCTGATTGCAAACTATCTATATATAATCATTGAGAAACAATTTCAATGAAATCAGAAAGTTTCATCCCATTATCCCATCTCATGATATAGTTACCTCCCTTGCTTTTCTCCAGCTTAGGCAACTTATTGTATATCTCTCTGCTTTTTCCTGTGACGTTTTCCATACTAACTGTAAAAATTTTCCATGCGTCGCCTCTCCTTCCTTTTATTCTGAAAGCAAATAATGGCAATACTCCAGATTTCATACATTTATCCCTCATCTCCTCTGCCTTGCGTTGCATCCGTCCTCCTTCATGGCTAAACAGAATTTCTTTTTCTTTTCTGACTTTTACCTCTATTATAAAGGAAATATCTCCTCTAATGGCAACAATATCAGCAATGCCGAGAGAGCCGGCAGCTCTAACAGTAATAAATGGATTGTTTAGAATTTTGAAATATTTTTCTCTCTCTTCCTCGGTGCAATTTTTGGTTATGCTTTCAATCATTCCTTTATTTCCTGCGAGAATTTCTCTCAGCTCTCTTTCATATATGCTCATCAGTTAATATCCCCCTATCTTAAGCGACGGGTCTCCGAGTAAAACAAAGCCCTGTATTGTATGGAGATGCCATCTCTGATAAGGATACTTAAAATGTTCTACATATTTTCCAACTGCATACTCCCAGCATTCACCAAGATGCTGCAGTCCCTCGACACCATACGCATAGAAGAAATTAAGTTGCATATAGCCGTATCCAGATTCCATACAGTCAGGCTCATTTATTCCATCTCCGTCTATATCTCCTTCCTCGCCAGGTGTAGCAACAGGGAAGCATGTATAGCCAAGGTTTGCTATTGCTCCTCCTTTAATTTTTTTCACAAACCATGAACTTATATCAGCTGGAGAAGGAAAGCCATGAGTCCATGGGAAATTCGTCAAGCTTATATTGAACATTGCAGTATGACAGCCACCAAGCACTACTATCGGATACTCTTCATTGAAGAAAAACGGCAGGTCTAAAACATCTAATCCTTTTTCCCATTTATCAAATCCATCTGGCTTATGGGTGCTCCATGAAATTGGGCTTCCGTGACCATGGAAATGCATGAATGCAGCTCCACTTCCCAATGCATTTTTTATATTCTCTGGATTAACATCTGTCTGGCTTGCATACACTTTCTCTGCTTCATAGCCATTTAGATACTCAGCTGTTTTATCGCATACAATTTCTCCTTCTATCCCTTCCTGCTCAAAATTATCTCCTCCAACTAAAACAATTTTATTACTTGCTACATTATTTTCATATTCTATTATTTTATTAATCATTGTTTTTAATTCTATTATATTTCTTGCTGGAAGTCTGCCAACATAGACATCTGGATAGAGGTCCAATTCATCTTCAAGAAGACCAAAGCTCTTCCATTCTGAATATATTCCATTTCCATCAGTATCCCATGAAGAAAAGCTGTAATTTGCATCATATATATCAGCAAAATATAAATCACTTGTATACCTGGGCTCATCTGCCCAATATACGTATGAATATCTCACAGGCACAAGCCAATCTTCTTTTATTCCAGGCTTCCTTCCTCCAACTAACATAACATATTTTATTCCCCATTGCTCTATTGCCTCTTTAATAAAATACTTCAGCTTTTCTGCATCATCTCTTCCCTGCACAGGGAAATATGTTCCGCTAATAGCCTGATCTAAGCTTACAAGCTTCGTTCTTATTCCATGCCCTTCTTTATGCTCCACCAATGGCAAAAGCTCATTATACCATGCTCTTCCATACTTATATTTATTTGGACAGACAATAAGCAAATCATATTCATCTGCAGTGAAAAGAGGGGCATGCGTAGTATCTATATTCATTTTTATGGAGAATTCACTTGCATAAAGTACTTCTCCTTTATCATATTTTACAGGGTATAGGATTAGCTGGGCAATAACAACATGCTTTCCATTTTTTATCCCGCCCATTGTTTTAAAATGATACCATCTTTCGGGATAAGATATGTCCCCTTTATAGGAAGATATTTTTGTTTCATAACCAGGAGGAGCAGGAATATAAGATGATTTCAAATTCAAATTTCCTGCATTTTTTATCTCAACTGGCTTCACCTGCACACTCACTCGTGTTCCGACTGGAAATATAAAGGTTTTTTTGTATGATGGTATAATTGGTTTTTCTGGAGAAATTATTTGAGAACACCCATCAAAATGTATTAGCATCTCGCCTTCATTTTCAATGAATTCTGGCTCTCCCAAGTTTATATGAATTTCCATATCCATAGAGCTATCTTTTTCATTTACAACAGGGCTGTTAAAAGTCGCTATTGCATTAAAAGTCAGAAACATAGCTATTATACATACTAAGGATTTCATAGGAGTATATGCGAAATCCCTTTTTAAATTTTGATTATCTTCTGAAACTATAGAAATGTTCTTTCAGTATTTCATGAATTGATTTGCCATGAAATCATCCCTTCAAGTAAAAATTTTATAGGAAAATATTTTTCATTTTGAGGTGGTGGCATGGAGGAAAGAAGATTTGAGAGAGTGGGAAGTCATTCTCACATCACTGGCTTAGGACTGGAAAATATGAAGGCTAAGGAAGTAGCAGATGGAATGGTTGGGCAAAAGGAGGCAAGAGAAGCAGCAGGCATTGTTGTTGACATGGTAAAGAAAGGAAGGTTTGCAGGGCGCGCCATCCTTCTTGCCGGACCGCCTGGCACTGGCAAGACAGCTTTGGCACTTGGTATTGCAAAAGAGCTTGGAAAAGATGTTCCCTTTGTTTCCATCTCTGGCTCTGAGATATATTCTGCAGAGATGAAAAAAACAGAGTTTTTGATGCAGGCATTGAGGAAAGCTATCGGCGTTAGAATACATGAAATGAGAAAGATATATGAGGGAGAGGTTACAATGCTCGACATTCAGAATGTTCCTCATCCTTACAATCCATATCAGCAAATCCCGAAATCTGCAACAATAAAACTTCGCACTACAGATGAGGAGAAGCAGTTTAAGGTTGATGAAGTTTTTGCTCAATATTTGATTCAGCAAGGCGTAGAGGTAGGAGACGTGATACAGATAGATGCAGACAGTGGTAGAATAGTCAAGCTTGGGAAAACAGAAAGGGAGATGAAAAAAGAAGGGCTTGACTTATCAACAAAAGAAGCAGTAAGCGTGCCGGAAGGAAGTATTGTTAAAGAAAAAGAATTTGTTTATGTAATGTCACTGCATGATTTGGATGTAGCCACCTCAAGGCGAGGGGGATTTTTCAGCCTTTTCTTTGGAGGTGGAAAGGAAGAAATAACCAATGAAACCCGTCAGGAAGTGGACGAAACTGTCAAGGAGTGGGTGGATAGCGGAAAGGCAGAAATTATTCCTGGGGTGCTTTTCATCGACGAAGTCCATATGCTTGACATTGAGGCTTTTGCCTTCTTAAATAGAGCAATGGAATCAGAGCTTGCTCCCATTATAATTTTAGCTTCAAATAGAGGGATAGCTCGCATAAGAGGGACAGATGTTAAATCCCCTCATGGAGTTCCTTTAGATTTAATAGATAGATTGTTGATTATAACAACGAAGCCTTATGATAAGCAAGAAATAAAGAAAATACTGGAAATAAGAATAGCAGAGGAGAAGGTAAAAATTGAAGAAGATGCTCTGGAATATCTAACAGATATTGGAGAAAAGGCTTCATTGAGATATGCAGTCCAGCTTATTGCGCCTGCTTCAAATATTGCCCTTCATAATAAAAGAAAGAAAATCAGAAAGGAGGATGTCGAGGAAGCAGAAAAATTGTTTGCAGACGTAAAGAGATCCATGAAATATCTAAAAGATTATGAAAAAATGATGATGGGAGAATAGCTTTATTCCTTAATTATCTTTAAAATCTCCTTAAATTCCTGAACATCTGCAGATTTGAGTAGTTCATAGATGGCAATTTCAGCAGATGTTGGCTTTACTCCTTCCGCTGTCATCCTCTGCTCTGCAATTCTTTTGTCCTCCTTTTTTCTTGAGCCTGTGCAATCAAAAGCAACATGCACTTCATAGCCATTGGCGAGCAAATCTAAGGAAGTTTGTAAAACGCATATATGGGTTTCTATGCCTATAACGAGACATTTTTTCCTTTCTGTTTCCTCAAGTTTTTGAATGAATTCCTCATTCCTCCAGCAACTAAAAGTAATTTTTTCTATTGCTTCATCTCCTATTTCTTTTTTGATTTCACCAATTATCTCCCCCAATTTTTTCTGTTTTGTCACTATTATAGGCAATTCAAAAACTTTTGCAGATTTTATCAGCTTGACAGCATTTTTTATCACTTCTTTGCCACCTTCAATATGTGGCATCATTCTTTCCTGAAAATCAATTACAATTAAAACAGTGCTTTCTCTATCAAGCATCATAATTCTGCTTCAAAATCTTCTATGCTGTATTGAAATTCTTCATCACTCTTTATTTCTCCTCTCGCCTTTAGTATTTCTCTTGCCAAAAGCCAGTATGTCAGCGCCAGAGCCTTTCTTCCCTTGTTGTTAACTGGAATAATAAAATCTACAAATCTTGTCTCATTGTTTGTATCGCAAAGTGCAACTATTGGAATGCCTACTTTTATTGCCTCAGCCATTGCCTGCTTATCTCCAATAGGGTCATTTATCAAAAGTATGTCAGCCTCATGATAATTTTCCGAGTTGGGATTTGTGAGAGTGCCTGGCAAAAATCTTCCCGGCATTGCCTTGAATCCACATATTTGGGAAAGTATTGTAATTGGCTTTCTTGCATAATGACGAACTGCTGCAACAATAACCTTCTCCGGCTCATATCTTGCAAGTAATTTTGCCGCTGATTTAATCCTCTTATCAGTTTCCTCTATGTTTATCAGATAGAGTCCGTCATTTCTTACTTTTGCAATAAAAGGCTTCATGTGAGCAGTTTTTTGTTGCGTGCCTATTTCCGCTCCACATGAAATGTATGTTTCTTCTGGAATTAACAATTTTTTTTCTTCCATTCTGTCACCTATACAACTGGACCCTTTATAAGTTTTCCTCTCCTCTTTACAGTTATTGGAATAACTCCCTTTTCAAATTCAATTACTGCAAGCTGAACGGGATCTACTAAATCTTCTGGAGGCTTTATGAGTAATGGTGCCCCCATTGCAATTTGTAGTGCCCTCGCCCCTATGATTCGAGCTTTCTCATATCTTGTATACTTCAATCTATCCCCTTAAAACTTGCAAGATGGGTATATAGAATGACTTTAAAAATTTTGTCCTTTATTTTACCACTGCTTTCGCTGACAGAATGAGAAAGTTAATAATAAAGGTGAATTTGGTAATATTTTCATTCATATTAATTATTTATATTCATGTTCTCCACTGAATACGCTGCAATAATTTAAAAACAAAAGAAAATTTTAATCATCTACACTCATGTTTCCTTTTACGAGAATAATAATTTTTAACCTGTCTATTCTTTACTTGACAGCCCCTGAAATTGAAAGAAAATTTTATATATCACATCTATATACGTATATAGACGTGTAAAAACGTGTGGTGGGATAATGACGGGGAAATATATTGGCTTGGCTTTCCTTGGCGGAGGTTTCCTCCTCCTTATTGGTTATGGACTCTATAATATATTTAAAGAGCTGACTAATGTTGATCCTGTGGTGCTTACAGCTATTCTTGCTATTGTTATCGGCATCGTTATTCTTCTAATTTCAACTGCAATGGACAGAAAAAGTGAGGAATTAAAAGAAATAAAAAGGGAGGATTTGAGACCATGATAGTGGTAAATACAGATTTTGTTCCGGGAAGAAAAATAAAAGAAGCGCTTGGATTAGTGAGAGGAAACACTATTCAGGCGAAGCATTTAGGCAAGGACATTGTGGCAGGATTCCGCAACATTGTGGGAGGAGAGATAAAGGAGTATACAGAGATGTTAAGTGAGGCAAGAGAAGTAGCTTTGCAGCGAATGATAGAGAAAGCAAAAGAAATGGGGGCAGATGCAGTGATAAATGTAAGGTTCATGACATCAGCAGTAATGGGTGCAGCTGCAGAAATCTTGGCATATGGAACAGCAGTCAAATTAGAATGATTAATACAATATTTCTCGCTACAGGCATCTTCCTCATTCTTTTTGGAATTGTCTCCATTTTCTTTCCAAGTTTGCAACGCTTCATTAATGCACCAGGAGCAGGAGCTATCAAATCTATAATATGCATTGTTGCAGGTATAATCTTATTACTCATTGCATTACTCATCCATTTCCCGGTGTGAAAATGCCAAAAGTGACAATAACTCTCAGCCAAGAAATATGGGAATGGTGGAAGAAAAATCCTTGGATTAATCTCTCACAGCTTGCTGAAAGAGAGTTAAGAAGACTTAAGGCTTTGGAGGAACGTGTGCTGGGCACTTGTCCCAAATGTGGGAGCGAGAAGTTAAAATTTGACGGGAAAATATATAGGTGTGCAAAATGTGGATATGAATATGGCTGAGGTAGGTGATGGTAATGATGGTAACAACAACAGATAATATTCCTGGAAGAGAAGTAAAAGAAGTGCTTGGCATTGTTTTTGGAAGCTGTGTGCAAACAAAGCATTTAGGAAAGGACATAAGGGCAGGACTTAGAAGCATTATAGGTGGAGAAACAAAAGCATATACAGAATTGCTTGAAGAAGCAAGACGCACAGCAATGCAACGCATGATAGAAGAAGCAGAAAAGCTTGGAGCAGATGCAATAGTTGGCATGAGATATGCAACAGCCCAGACAATGAGAGGGGCAGCAGAAATAATTGCATTTGGGACTGCAGTAAGAACATTTTAGGTGATATAATGCTTCTCTTCTACATTGTAAATGCTTTCACAAACAAGCCATTCAAAGGAAATCCTGCAGGAGTGGTTTTTGAAGCTGAAATGCTTAATGAGGAAACAATGCAGAACATTGCATCCATGCTTAAATGTTCTGAAACAGCTTTTGTTATGAATAGTCAACATGCAGACTATAAGCTCCGCTTTTTTTCACCAAAGAAAGAAGTAGATTTATGCGGACACGCTACAATAGCCACTTTTTATGCAATGATGAAGCAAGGAATCATAAAAAAGGAGAAGTTGAAAATGGAAACAAAGGCAGGAATTTTAAGTATAGAACTCAAAGGCAATACAGTTTTCATGGAGCAGGCAGAACCTGTTTTTATAGAGACAGATATAAGCAGAGAGGAAATTGCAGATGCTTTAGGAATTGAGAAAGCAAGCATAGATGAATTGCCGATAGAAGTAGTCTCAACTGGACTTTTCTCTTTAAATGTTCCAATTAAAAATCTTGAAACAATGCAAAACATGAAACCAGATTTTGAAAAAGTTAAAGAAATATGTATAAAAAGTAAAGCAGGTGCTATTTTTGCCTTTACCTTTGAAACAATAAATAAAGATTGTTTGATTCATGCTCGATGCTTTGCCCCATTATATGGGGTGAATGAAGATCCTGTTACTGGCACCGCAAATGGGGCACTCGGCGCCTATCTGGCGAAACACAGATTGCTAAAAAGTTCTTTATATAAAGCGGAGCAGGGATATGAAATAGGACGAGAAGGAATTGTGAGCGTTGAAACTGGAGGAAAAATAAAAGTTGGGGGAGAGGCTTACATCGTTATCAAAGGAGAGATTGACTTAGGCTAATCATTTTCTTCTATCAATCACCCTCTTTGCTTTTCCCTCACTTATTGGAAGGCTATCTGGCTCAACTACCTCCACATTAACTCCTAAGGTTGTGATTATTTTTATTTCCTTTCTCAGCTCTTCCTCAATTTTTCTCTTTTCTTCCTCCTCATATTTTTTTCTCCCTTCCACCATTACTGTTATAGAATCCATGTCTCCCTTTCTTTCAACAATCATAATCCAGTTGTTTCCTACTCTGTCATCTTTCATTATTGCTTCTTCTATCTGGCTTGGAAATATATTTGTTCCTTTTACAATAATCATGTCATCACTCCTTCCTTTTATTGGAGCATGCTTCACATGGCTTCTTCCACAATTGCATAGTCCATCGTATAGGAAAGTTATATCCCTCGTTCTATATCTTATGATAGGCATCCCTTCTTTTGTCAGAGTTGTAAGAACAAGCTCTCCTTCTTCCTCTTTTTCCAATCTCTCTCCAGTTTTCGGGTCTATTATCTCTGCATAGAAATGATCTTCCCATAAATGCAAACCATCGTGCTCATCGCAATCTGCAGATACACCTGGTCCACACATTTCTGTCAAGCCATAAATATCATGCACATCCATGTTCCATTCCTCTATAATGCGATTCTTCATTGCTTTTGTGAACATCTCTGCTCCAAATATGCCATTTCTCACACTTAGCTCTGAAGGTTCTATTCCCAATTTTTTTGCAACATTTGCCAAGTGTAGAGCATAGGAAGCTATGCCAGCAATAAAAGTTGTTCCATAATATTTCATAAGTCTTATTTGCCTTTCACTATCACCTTTTCCTGTCGGAACAATAAGCGCCCCTACCTTCTGTCCCCCATAATGAAATCCAAAGGCTCCGGTAAAAGTTCCATATGGTATAGGTATTTGAAAAATATCCTTTTTAGTTAGTCCAGCCATAACAAGGCAGCGAGCCATAACCTCTGCCCATATTTCGAGATCATTTTTTGTATAGCATACTGTTATAGGCTCTCCAGTTGTGCCCGATGATGCATGCAATTCAATATACTCATCCATTGGTAAGGAAAGCATGCTAAAAGGAGCATTTTTGCGCAAGTCGTCTTTTGTAGTAAAAGGAAATTTTTCTATGTCCTCCAGTTTCTTTATCTTTGGCTCAACACCAGCTTCATCTATTTTCTTTCTATAAAATGGTACATTTTCATAGGCGTGCAAAATAATTTTTCTGAGCTTTTTCAATTGCAATTCCTCAAGATTTTTTCTTGATATTTTTTCCATCTTTGGATTAAACATATTCGAATTAAACATGCACATTTATTGAAGAAGAATATAAATTGTTTACTGAACTATGAGGGGGCAGTGTCAACATTTTGAATAACAATGGGGTGCTTTTTTGACTATTGCTTCATGTTTTAATTGTTTCTTTAAGAATAACAAAACATTTCATCCCCATTCAGTTCTTGACAGCCCTCCCATGAGAGATAGAAAAAGTATGGGCATATTTGAATCATTATAGCTATCAATAGATATGTAGGATATCCGTAAACAATCCATTCAATGGCAAAAGAAGAATTATATATTCTCATTCCATTACTCATGTGGAGAACTGGCAATCTCGCTTTGCGTTTTTAATGGCTGCCATTGGTTCTGCAGTTGGCTTAGGTAACATATGGCGTTTTCCTTATGTTTGTTATAAAAATGGAGGAGGAGCCTTTCTCATTCCATATTTTGTTGCCTTGTTTACAGTGGGCATTCCATTGCTCATGGCAGAGTTTGCAATTGGAAGCATTTTTAGAAAATCTGCTCCTCTGGCAATGAGGGATATAAGCAGAAAGGCAGAGTGGGTTGGATGGTGGGGCGTCTTTTCTGCTTTCTTTATTTCTGTATACTATTGTGTGATAATGGCATGGTGTCTTTGTTATCTTTTTCATTCATTCGGGCTTATATGGCAACCTGATGCATCATCCTTTTTCTATGATAAATTTCTGGGAGCGACATCGTCACCTTCCATATTTGGAGGTATAAATGTGCAGATTGTTTTTGCTCTCCTTTTCATCTGGACATCCATTTATTTAATCCTCTATAAGGGAGTTAAATCCATAGGAAAAGTTGTTGCAATAACTGTTCCATTGCCAACTTTACTGCTTCTCATTTTAACTTTACGAGGCTTAACATTGCCTGGCTCATTAAACGGCTTGGAATTTTACCTTGCTCCAGATTTTTCTAAACTAGCATTGCCATCTGTATGGCTTTCTGCGTATGCCCAGATTTTCTTCTCTTTGTCCTTAGCTCAGGGAATAATGATTGTCTATGCAAGCTATCTGAAAAAAGGCTCAGACATTACAAATAACTCTTTAATAACTGCTCTTGCAGATGGAGGAACAGCTTTTCTTGCAGGATTTGCAGTTTTCAGTGTTCTCGGCTATCTCGCCTTTCAGACAGGTTTGCCAATGGAGGAAATTGCTCGTGGAGGCATTGGCTTGGCTTTCATAACTTATCCTACAGCTATAGCAAAAATGCCCTTTGCTGCATCTTTTTTTGGCGTAATATTTTTCTTGGCTTTGCTTACTTTTGGCGTTGACTCAGCTTTTTCAATGGTTGAAGCAATAACAAATGGACTAAAAGATAAATTTGGAATGGACAGAAGGAAAGCAACTCTATTAATTTGTATGCTCGGCTTTTTCCTCGGCTTAATTTTGACTGCAGGAAGTGGAATATACTGGGTGGAAATAATGGACCATTTCATATCAAATTTTGCTCTCGTTATCATTGGATTGTTTGAATGTCTTATATTTGCCTATATTTTTGGAGGAGAAAAAATAAGGAAATATGCCAATGAAGTTTCAGAAATTAAAATTGGCAGATGGTGGAATGTATTCCTTAAACTCATTGCTCCAGTGATTTTAATATCTCTTGCCATCGCCTCTATAGTAGAGTTACTCACAAAAGGATATGAAAACTTCCCCTCATGGGCTTTGGCAATAGGAATAATCGTCGTTGTATTTGGCATAATCATATCTGTAACCATGGTGAGGATAAAATGTCGGCAGGCGCAATAGCAATGGCGTTTATAGGCAGTCTAATTTTCTACGGAGGCTTAGCTTACTGCATATATAGGGCAATGAGAGGTAAATA
>CAZNGK010000031.1:0-8229 GCA_964572575.1 uncultured Thermoplasmatales archaeon
TCATCTCTCCTGCTCAAAAATAAGCACCTCATATCAGGCGTGGAGCAGATTGCATGAAGATAGGCAAAATTGCTTCCCTCTCCTGCTTGCAATGCCTGCCTCATTCTTAAAGCAGTCAGAGGATCAATATATAAACTGGCTGTTTTTCTTCCAAAAGGTGTAGCCTGCCATCTCTCCCCATAGCTTACAATAAAATCATTTCTTTCCAGAAAGTCAACAATTTCCCATATTCTCTCTTCTGGAAGCATGCCGAGTTGATAAACATAAAAAGTTTTCTTCATGAATTTTATAATCTCTTCCCAGTAAACTGCAAATTCTGTAGCTATTAAAGCAAGTATATGCATTCTTAAAGCTGGCTCTGAGGCAAGCTTTGAATAAATTGGCTCCTCATCAGCCATCAGATATTCATTCCAAAGCCTTTCTTTCTCCATCTTATTTTTCGCAATTAAAATTGCTTCTCCTTCCTTATCATAGCCGGGTCTGCCTGCTCGCCCCATCATCTGCTTTATTTCTAATACCGGTATGGGCTGCATATAGCCATCGATATCAGAATACCTCCATACATTTTTTATTATAACACGCCGGGCTGGCGTGTTTACGCCTGCCGCCAGCGTTGGCGTTGCAACAATGCATTTTATGAGCCCTTTTTTGAAATTATCCTCTACTGCTTTCCGCTGTCGGCTACTTAGCCCTGCATGATGGAATGCAATGCCATCTTCAATGCAGGAGGCAAGTTTTCTGGCAATTGTCGTTATTTCCTCTG
This sequence comes from uncultured Thermoplasmatales archaeon, assembly GCA_964572575.1. GTDB lineage: Archaea > Thermoplasmatota > E2 > UBA202 > JdFR-43 > VBQI01. The sequence continues at coordinate 764 of CAZNGK010000031.1, forward strand.
CCTGCAATATGCTTTCAGAAATCTCCTTCAATTTTTCTATGTCAGCAAATTTCTTTGTTATCTCTCTTAACTTTTCTGCAGTTGACTGAGAAGAGCGACGTGTATTAACAAATATCAAAGCCTGCCCTTTGTCATGGAGCACATCTTCAAGTAATCCTTCAAGCTTTGCATTCTCTATCTCTTTACTGGTTCCATCAATAAATGAAATTTTTCTTCCAAATAGCACACCTTGCTTTAGAGGCACTGGTCTCCAATCTGATTGAACAAGCCTTGCATTCAACCATTCTGCAATTTCGTGAGCATTTTTTATTGTTGCAGAGAGAGCAATTATATGCACAGGCTTCATCAACATAAATCTTGCCAGAATCACTTCCAAAGTTGGACCACGAGAAGCATCGTTGAGTAAATGAATTTCATCAGCAACTACAGTCTGCACATCATAAATCCATTCTGCATTATGGCGGAGCAAGGAATCTGCTTTTTCACTCGTGCATACTATTATATCATATTTTCCCAGCCTGTTTCCTTTATCTTCTAAATCTCCTGTTGAAATGCCAACTTTTACCCCTATTTTTTCAAAAACTTTCAAATCTTCATATTTTTCTCTTGCCAGAGCCCTCAATGGAACAATATACATGCTCTTTTCATTTCTCAAAGCAGATTGCAATACAGCTATGTAAGCAACCAGACTTTTGCCAGAAGCAGTTGGTATGGCAAGCACTACATTTTCTCCTTTAAGTACATGAGGTAATGCTTCAGCCTGCGGAGGATATAACTTTTCTATACCCTGTTCCTTAATTATTTCCTTTATTCTTTCATCAATGTTGAGTTCGTCTATTTTCATTCTTTTACCATAACTTTCCCTTATAGTAATGTGAGGCTGGACATCCCAAGCATCTTCCATTTATGTAAAAACTGCATGAAGGGCAGTTGCAATATGAGCAACTTCCATTTTTTTCTGGCATTTTAAGAGGCATAATAAAATCTGGATGCGAAGAAATTATGACTTCAAAATCATCTTTTTCAAAATGCTTTTTTACTATAGATTCAAGGCTGGAAAAGTCCTCGCTTACTAAATAAAGAGTGCGTGCATTTTCTGTTTCAAGTACAGATAAAACATACGGGCATTCTTTGATACAATCTTTTTCCTCTCCTTTTGAATACTCAACTTTTGCAACATGCAAACCAATCTTCTTTAAATCTGTGCCTATGCTACAAGCTAAAATTCCTAAATCTTTCATCCTTTTTATTCTTGCACTTACAGATGGTTGAGAAAGATTAACTGCTGACGCAATTTCACTTTGAGGCAATTCTGGGTTTTTTTGTAACAAGCTAATAATTTTTCTATCAATTTCATCTATTTTCATATCTAGAGCCACACTTATGTAACAATTTATTATTTAAAATATTTATGAAATAAAGGTTAAAGCCTATAAACAAAAAATTTATACTACTTTCTACTTTAAAGTCATGAAGATATTGCTTATATTTCCAAAGCTTGAGCATGGAGTTACAACTTACAAGGATAGAGGAACTCCTTTTGCAAAATTATTTGGAAATCCTTCCCTCAGCCTTCCCCAGGTTGCAGCATGCACTCCGGAAGGACATGAAATAAGAATACTTAATGAAAATTTTGAGAGAATCGATTTTAACGAGCACTGGGATTTAGTTGGAATTACATGCCTAACCATGACTGCACATCGTGCATATGAAATTGCAGATGAATTCAGGAGGCGAGGCGTAAAAGTTGTGCTTGGTGGATATCATCCAACTGCTTTGCCAGAGGAAGCAAAACAGCATGCAGATGCTGTCATCATTGGAGAGGCTGAGGAAGTATGGAAAGATGTTTTAAATGATGCAGAAAATGGGGAGCTTAAGCCTTTTTATTATGGCATGCATGCAAACCCAGAGCATATTCCTGTACCAAGGAGAGATTTGGTTAGATACAAGCCAATGACTGAAGGAATTCAGACAACAAGAGGTTGTCCCAATGCATGTGAGTTCTGTGCCACTTCCGTCTTCTTGGGCAGGAAATTGAGGAGCAGACCAATTCCTGCTGTTGTGGAAGAGATGAAAAGCATACCAAACAAAGTGCTTATATTCAGAGATCCATCACTTACAATAAATCCAAAATACAGCATGGAGCTTTTCAGGGCAATAAAGCCTTTGAAGAAGAAATGGATTGCAAATGGAAATATTAACTTGCTTGGAAGAGATGAAAAATTTTTGAAAGAAGCAAGAGAAGCAGGATGCATTGCATGGTTTGTCGGCTTTGAATCAATAAATCCAGCAAGCTTAAAGGAAGCACATAAGATATCAAATAAGGCAGATGAGTATGATATGGCAATAAGAGTAGTTAGAAAACATGGAATGGGAGTCATTGGAGGATTTATTTTTGGATTTGATGCAGATACTCCAGAAATATTTGATTCAACACTGGAGGCAGTTTTAAGCTGGGAAATTGATGCTGCAGAGTTTAACATTCTTACTCCATATCCTGGCACACCATTATATGACAGGCTTGATAAAGAAGGAAGAATTTTAACTAAGGATTGGTCAAAATATACACAGGCTCATGTGGTGTATGAACCAAAAAATATGAGTCCTGAGGAGCTTTTGGAGGGAACTAAGGAAGTCATAAGGAAATTTTATTCAATGAATGAAACAATAAAGAGAATGTGTAATTCAATAAAACTAACAAAATTTGCTCCTTATTCACTTGCCCTCCCAACAATAAATATTGCAATGCGCCGTTATTACTGGCGTGAATTCTTAAATGGAAACGATGCAGAAAAGCTTCCACCATATACATAGCATACATAATTGACGCAAAAACTTTAAACTTCTTTTCTTATAGCATCAATGCTCCGAATTTATAACACGCTCACCAGGAAAAAAGAACCTTTTATTCCAATGGAAGAGGGGAAAGTAAAAATGTATGTCTGTGGAATGACCACATATAGCGATGCTCATATAGGACATGCCCGCACCTATGTAGCCTTTGATATAATCAGGAGATATTTTGAATATAAGGGATATGAAGTTTTTTATGTTCAGAATATAACAGATATTGACGATAAGATAATAAAGGCTTCAAATGAAGCTGGTATGGATGCATTGGAATATTCAGCACTCTATGCTAAAAGATGTCTCGAAGATATGAATAAGCTTGGAATAAAAGAGGCAAATATATATCCGAAGGCAACAGAGCATATTAACGATATGATCTCCTTAGTTGAGAGGCTTATTAACAAAGGATATGCATATGTTGCAGATGGAGACGTTTATTTTAGCGTTGAGAAGTTCAGCGATTATGGAAAGCTGTCAAAGCAGGATATGAAACAGATAAAAGCTGGAGCGAGAATATCGCCGGGAGAAAAGAAAAAGAAGGCAGAAGATTTTGCTCTATGGAAGGCTGCAAAGCCTAAGGAGCCAAAATGGCAGAGCCCATGGGGAGAAGGAAGACCTGGCTGGCATATAGAATGCTCTGTTATGAGTTCAAAATATTTGGGCATGCCTTTTGATATCCATGGAGGTGGACAAGATTTAATATTTCCTCATCATGAAAATGAAATTGCTCAGGCTGAAGCTGCATATGGCAGGAGATTTGTAAATTATTGGATTCACTCAGGAATGCTGAAGGTAAGAGGAGAAAAAATGAGTAAGTCGCTGGGCAATATTATAAACATAAGGGATGCTTTGAAGCAATGGGATGCTGAAGTTTTGCGCTTTTTCTTTGCATCTTACCACTATAGAAGTCCGGCAGATTTTAGCGAAGAAGCGTTGAAAAATGCAGAAAATGCATTGAAAAGAATAAGAGTTGCTAAGAAAAAATTAGAGGAAGTAGCGGAAAGTGATAAGAAAGTTAGTGAGAAAAAATTGAGCGAGAAAGAGAAAAAATATATGGAAGAGATAAAAAAATTTAAAAAAGAATTTGAAGAAGCAATGGATGATGACTTCAACACTCCAAAAGCCCTGGAAGCAATTTTTGATTTTGTTAAGAAAACAAACAAATTTTTGATGGAAGAAGAAAAGCCTAATAAAAATCTTTGCAAATATGCTTTAGATGAATTCATTAAAATTGCAAATGTTCTCACACTTTTACAAGAAGAAAAAAGGATAGATGAAGAAGCGATAAAAGAGCTTGCTATGAGATATAATATTGAGGAAAAAGAAACAGGAAAAATAATTGAGGAGATATTGCTTATAAGGAAAAAAGCAAGAAAAGAGAAAAATTACAAACTTGCTGATGAAATTAGAGAGGGGCTAAAGAAAGCAGGAATTGAAATTGAAGATGTTGGTGAAGAAACAAAATGGAGGATAAGCTAAAGATAAGCTAAAAGAAATAAAAAGAGCTAAAATATTAATACTAAAATTATAATTTACTTTACACATAAGCGGGCGTGGTGTAGTCTGGTATCACATAGCCCTGCCACGGCTATTACCCGGGTTCGAATCCCGGCGCCCGCATGTATTTTCCTAAATGTATAAAATGGAAATGTCATGATGGTCTGTTGCTGAAAAAATGTATAACTTTTCTATGATCTCTGCAATGTTTTTCAGGTAAATTTCATCTGATTTATCCAGAGCATTATTCTCATTTTTCACAAGAGATGAAATGAAGTTTAAAATATCATTCAGCTTCTTAATATCTGTATGTTCTCTACATGCTTCTGTTAGTTTCGGATAGATCGTGAAAAATGTCTCATTACTCAAATAACTCGCATTTAACCACATTTTTTCTATTGCTATAGCTCTCATTTGCAGGCTCATATCTGATAGTGTTAGTAGGAGCACTGCTTCTTCCTGCTTTCCTTCCTGAAGCAGCTTCATTGCTTCTATTTCCGCTTCTTCTGTCTCGTTGATAAAGTCAGCCTCGACTTCTTCAAATATGCTTGTAAGGTTGCCATGTCCGTATTTTTCCAAAAGCTGTAAGGCAATGGAATGAGCTTCGCCATTTTCATAGGCATCGTATATATCCAGCGAGCAAATGTGTACTGGAATGAATATTGAAGTACACTGATCTGTGGCAAACCATAATGCACTTAAAAATTCTGGATAATCCTTTGGAATTTTATATACTGTCGCTGCTTCATAGCCACCCTGGCATATTCCCCTCAATCCTTCTAAGTCATTGCTATGAATGCGAGACCATGTCATCATATCTTTTATTGTAATGTCACCAATTCTTTTTTCAATAATATCTCTAATTTTTCTTTCCCATTCATAGTATTTGAAACAGAGGAAAATTTTTGCCTTACTACCATTGATATCAAGCAATTTAAGCCAGAAATTTCCTATCTGCTTTCCTTCTCCAATAAAAATTTCTTTCCTCAATCCAAATGGAAAGAGGCAGGCAGTGATTGAATTAGGCGCAACTTTTACAATATGAATGCCCAGTAAGCCACCAAGACGTATTATTTCTCCTTTCTCCACCCAGCCAGTAAAGGTTGAATTGAATTGCGACGCAGTAAATAATGGATAGAGGAGATGCGCATTCCACAACATCTTGGGATAATTTGATTGAACAGCTATTCCATCTTTAATTTCTTTCACGCGATAATTGAAGGCATCTGCCTCTATTATGGCTCCTTTATCAATTCCAACAACAAATATGTTTTCAGCTACTGATGTAGCATGAAGTTTATCTACTGCATGAACTAGTAAGCTGATTGCTTCATCGACATCATCAGCTGATTGAATAGCATATCTCATCCAATCAAAATCATCCCATGCATACTTGGAGGGATTGGTTAAATAGGAAATGGTGTCAGCATCTGCAATAGCTATGCCAGCATCGCTCAGCATCATTCCTGGCTTTGTAATATTTGGAGGGATATCATCTTTTGTGGTTGTGCCTATAAATTTATGTTCCACTTTAAAATGCATTTTGAAGCCAAACCATGGATGATGGTAATCATACTCATAACCCTTTGAAATGGAACAAAGCACCTGCAAGCCAGGTCTTGCAGGATCTCGAATTTTCATTAATAAATTATAATTGCCAGCAGTGGCATTTGCTATAGCCATAATAAGTTTACAACCACTGCCTTCTGCATATGATGAACTATGAAATGAATCATTTTGTGATTCTCTCTCCAAATTATCTCTTTTAGAGATCGAACTTATAACGGAATAGTTTTCAGCAAAGAGAAGGAAAATGATAAGCAAAATAAATATTCTCCTCAATTTCATTTTCTTTTCAATATAATTTCGATATAAATATCTTTCTTGTTAAAGCCATTCCACTCTATTTGGACAGTCAACATAAAATTATAAATTTCATATAACCTATGTGCCCCACACCTCATCCAGTTATTGAAATAATCTATGGACTGGATAAATATGTTAAAAAGCTTAATCAGGTTAAATAGTCATTGCATTCCAATAATTTATTCATAGCAAAAGCAATTTCATGGTTTTAATCTGTTACTTGCAAAATTTGTAATCAGATAGAACCATTCAAAAATCTGAATAAAAGGATAAAAGTAGTTATTTACTAAAAATTCTGGGATAGGCAAAGTTTGTTTCTCAGATTTCTACTTTGTCTATTATTTCTATATCCCTTAATGAGAAGGTTACATTCTTAGACAGCTGACTGGAACATGTCTAGAAATATAAATCAAATTGCAATCAAATGTTTCATTCATGGGGTTTTATAAAAAGCTGAATGCGAAAAAATATTTATCTCCCTCATATTCTTATTACGATGCGATTAATTTCGATTGAGGAAGTTACCGAAACTTTAGAAGCATGGAAGAAAAAGAAAAAGGGGGAGAGAAAACGAGAAGAAGAGGAGTTTCAGCAGAAAGAATAGCAAGAAGAATGCTTGAAAGTAGAGGTTTCTCTATTATTGCAACAAATCATAAAATAGATTCGAAAGGAGAGAATATTGCAGAGATAGATATTGTTGCAGAAAAAGATGGACAGAAATATGCAATAGAAGTGAAATCTGGGAAAGCAAGTTTGTCTGCAATAAGACAGGCTTATGCAAATGCCCAGCTTGCAGGATATAAGCCAATGATTGTATGTAAAAAAAGTGACGAGGCAACAAAAGAAGCTGCTAAAAAACTTGGAGTGGAAATAATAGAGTTCAGCGAATATCATATGCTTCTTGAGCCAGAAGAATTAGAAAGCATTGTAAAGAAATGCATGGAGGAAGTAATGGAGGAGTATGGATTTGTTCCCTCATTGCATTTAAATAATAAAACTGCTAAAATTTTGAGGGCAATAGCAGAAGCTGATGATTTTGAACAGGCAGCTAAAATTCTGAAAATGAAAAAAGATAATCTTGGAAAAGAAATAGCAAGTCTGTCAAAAAAAGGAATATTTCCTTCTCGCAGTTTATCTTTTAAGGATTTAAAAAAATTCTGTATCGCTGTTCTTGCAAGAAATGAAATAATAATAAAACTTGAAAAAATCGAGAAAGATTTACAGGAAATAAAAAGAAGTTTAGGATTAATTTA